>JARYMD010000004.1:0-7797 GCA_029907285.1 Verrucomicrobiota bacterium
GCCGAAATCAGGGCGTGTGATAATGCATTCGGCGCACCAGGGACGGCGCGCCCTACCTTTATGCAGGGCGTCCTCCAGAGCCGCCCGTCACTGCCTTGGACGCTGTTTCGCACCGGCGCCGAGCAAGTGATTTGCTCGATACCTCACGCGCGATGAAATCACAGCACCGCGACATTGTCGGCTTTGCATTGATCTTGCCGCACACAGGTGCGATGCTTGCCTCGACCGTGGAGCGCGGTGAACCGGCCTCAGGTCGGAGTTGGCAGAAAAACTGCTTTTCTGAGGCGCAGAGTTCGACCGGCCGAACCTGGGCGGGATTGATTTGCGCCTGTAGTTCGCCAGCGCCCGATGAAAGATAGGGAACACAGGGGAAAGCGAATGAAAAGAGTTGTGGTGACCGCGGTTCTCGCGGTCGTGGCCTTCTTGCACTGGATACCGCACGGAGCGGCGCAGTCCACGGGGATTCTGCGCGAGGTGTGGCTGGACATCCCTGGTTTAACTGTTCCAGACCTGACAAACGCGCCGGCCTATCCCAACAACCCGTCATTTGACGGGCTTTTGACAGACTACTTCGAGTCGCCGAGCAACGTGTACGATTACTACGGCCAGCGGCTGCGTGCGTTGATCACCGCCCCTGCCACAGGCAAGTACAGATTCTGGATTTCATCCGACGACGCCGGCCAGCTTTTCTTGAGCACGGACGAGAACCCGGCCAATCGCGTTCTGATCGCCCAAGTCACGGGCTGGACCCCATCACGGGTCTGGGACTGGGAAAGCGGGCAGCAGTCAACGCAGATTTCGTTGACAGCCGGACGCCGCTATTACATCGAAGCGCTGATGAAGGAACACGGCGGCGGAGACAATCTGGCCGTTCGCTGGCAGCTCCCAAACGGCACAATCGAAGAGCCTATCCCCGCATCGCGGTGCATCCCTTACGGGCTCGGTCCGCCGGTCATAACCGTGCAGCCAACCAACGTGACAGTTGTAGAGGGCGGAACTGCCGCTTTTGCAGTCGAACTGGCTCGCATGCTCGGCGCCACATTCCAATGGAAACGAAACGGCACAAACATCCCCGGCGCCACCGGAAACATTTATGTGCGCGGTCCGGTGAGTCTGAGCGACAACAACAGCACTTATTTGTGTGAAATTGCGAACCCTTACGGTTCGACCAACAGCGCCACCGCCAAGCTTACCGTGCTGGCCGATACAACCCCGCCAACGATCGTCGCCGTGAACAGCTTGGGCGATAATTCGCTCGTCACTGTCACGTTCTCCGAACCGGTCGAAGCGGCATCGGCCGGGAATCCCAACAATTATCACCTCAACAACGGCGCAGTTGTGTCAAGCGTGGTTCTGTTGCAGGACCCTTCCGTGGTGGCGCTGCGCACCACCCCTTTGACCGCAGGCCTTACGTACACACTGACCGTCCAAAACGTCCGAGATCGCGCCGCCACACCCAACCCGGTTCCGACCAACACCCAGTTCAGCTTTTCCATCACGTACGCGCCACTGCCGATCAGTTACGTTTGGGGAACCAATGAGCCCGCTGGGCCATCAAGCCGGCGCACCCCACTGGCCATCACAGAAATCATGTACCATCCGCCCAATCGCCCGGACGGTCGGAACCTCGAATTCATCGAGCTTTACAACTCCAACCCCTGGCCAGAGGACCTGGCTGGCTACCGCATCTCAGGATGTGCCGATTACACCTTTCCCCAGGGCACAACGATACCGGCACTCGGCTATCTCGTCGTGGCAGCCAACCCCGCCGATGTGCAGACCGTTTATGGCATCTCCGGTGTGCTTGGCCCCATGACCAACAGCAACAACACAACCAACGTGCTCGACAACGGAAGCGGCACCCTGCGCCTGCGCGACGAACTCGACTCCGTCCTCCTCGAAGTGACTTACAACGATGCGCCGCCATGGCCTGCCTCTGCTGATGGAGCAGGACATTCGCTCGTTCTTGCAAGGCCGTCCCACGGTGAAGCAGACCCGCGCGCCTGGGCCGCAAGCGATAGGATCGGCGGTTCACCTGGCGGCGTTGACACGCCCACCTACCACGCTGCTCGGTTTGTGGTCATTAATGAAATCCTCGCTCATACAGACCCGCCCAATCCGGATTTCATCGAGCTTTTCAATTACAGCACGAACAGCGTGGACCTGAGCGGCTGCGTTCTGACCGATGACCCACAAACGAACAAGTTCGTCATACCTTCCGGCACCACAATTTCCCCGCTCGGGTTCATCGCTTACACCGAAACCGAACTTGGCTTCGCTCTCAGCGCCAAGGGCGAGACGGTTTATTTCAAGGCTGCTGACAACAGCCGTGTGTTGGACGCGGTCCGGTTCGGCGCGCAGGAGAACGGCGTGTCTTTCGGGCGCTATCCCGATGGCGCACCGCAGTTTCGGCGTCTGGCGGCAGTTACATTTGGCCAGCCCAATGCTCCGCCCAAGCGCAGCGAAGTGGTCATCAACGAAGTCTATTATCACCCGGTCACAGAAGACGACAGCGAGGAATTCATTGAAATCCACAACAACGGATCGACTGCGGTGGACATGACAGGTTGGCGGCTTCGGGGCGGGGTGAGCTTCAATTTTCCAAACGGCACGCTTTTGCCCGCTGGCGGGTATCTCGCAGTCGCGCGCGACCGGTCATGTTTGTTATCCGTGCACACGGGGCTGAACCCTGCGTTGGTGCTCGGGGACTATAGCGGCGGCCTCGCCAACGGCGGTGATTTGATCCGCCTGACCAAACCCGATGACCTGGTATCCACCAACGAGACAGGCCAACTCTTCACCAACACAATTCACATCACCGTGGACGAAGTGGATTATAATGACGGCGGCCGGTGGCCGCATTGGGCAGACGGCGGTGGCAGCAGCCTCGAACGGCTTGACCCGCGCGGCGATGGTCATCTGGCTTATTCCTGGGCCGACAGCGACGAAACCGGCAAGAGCGGCTGGACCACCGTCGAGTTCAACGGCATTTTGGATCATGGGGCAATGGCTGACGCCAGCCAGTTGCACATCATCCTGCTTGGCGCGGGCGAGTGTCTGGTGGACAATGTAGAGGTGATTCCCCAGGGCGGCGCGAACCTGGTCGCCAACAGCACATTCGACACCGGCGCTGACGGATGGTTTTTCCAGGGCACACACCAAGACTCCGCATGGCAATCCACGGGCGGGTTCTCAGGTGGCTGCCTGCGCATTGTGGCATCCGACAGAGGGGATACTGGCGCAAATCGTGTGCGCACTGTCCTCACCCAAACATTAGGCCAGGGCAGCACCGCAACCCTCCGCGCTCGTGTTCGTTGGCTCAAAGGCCACCCCGAAATCCTGCTGCGACTCTGGGGCAACTGGCTGGAAGCCCCGGGTTACACGCTGACCACCGCTGCCATGGGGTCGCCAGCCGCTCCCAACACCCATGCACCTTCCAACGCCGGCCCTTCCATTGCCGGGGTCAGCCATTGGCCGGTGCTTCCCGCCGCCAACCAATCAGTCACTGTGACAGCACAGATCGAAGACCCGGACGGCCTTGCCAGCGCCATCCTGCGTTATCGCGTTGATCCTGGCACGAACTGGTTCTCAACACCCATGAGTTACCGCGGCGCTGGTTTTTGCTCGGCTGTGATCCCCGGCCAATCCAGCGGCACAATAGTTGCCTTTTACATCGAAGCTTCCGATGCGCACACGAACGCTCAGGCAAGCCGGTTCCCCGCGGACGCGCCCGTGCGCGAATGTCTGGTCCGGTTTGGCGAAACACCGACGACCGGCGCCATTGCAGCCTATCGATTGTGGGTTTCGCAACGGAATGTCACGCGATGGGCCACACGCGAAAAGCAAAGCAACGACCAGCTCGACGCCACCTTTGTCTATGGCAACAGCCGCGTCTTCTACAACGTCGGCACCCTCTACAGCGGCAGTCCGTGGCACACCCCGGGATACAATTCACCCGCAGGCAACGCCTGCGATTACGAAGTCAACTTTCCCAACGACGATTTGTTTCTCGGGGAAGCCGACATTGTACTGGCAACGATCGGCAACTTGCACAGCGATCCCACCTACCAGGGTGAACAAACGTCATTCTGGATCGGGCGCAAACTGGGCGCGCCTTACTTGCACCGCCGCCATATCCGCGTGTTCTTCAACGGAACCCAGCGTGGAACTTTGTACGAAGACGCCCAACAACCAAACCGCGCCGTGGTCAGCCAGTTCTACCCCAACGACGATGCGGGCAGTCTGCACAAAATCGAAGATTGGTTCGAGTTCGATGCAAGCGGCGACAACAAACTCGGCAATGTCGATGCGACCTTGCAGGATTTCACCACGGCCGGAGGCGTGAAGAAAACCGCCCGATACCGCTGGATTTGGCGGCCTCGCGCCGTTCGCGAATCAGCCAACAATTTCACCAATCTGTTCGACCTGGTCGATGCGGTCAATGCCTCTCAGCCCGAACCTTATCGCTCCCGCGTCGCTGCCACCATGAACGTCGAGGAATGGATGCGCATCCTCGCCATGGAACGCATTGTTGGCAACTGGGACAGCTACGGGTACTGGCGCGGCAAGAACATGTATGCTTACAAACCGAAAAACGGCCCGTGGGTCTTGCTCCCATGGGACATCGATTTCGTGTTCGACGTGGGCGGTTCCGGCGCAACCGACGGCTTGTTCGGAAGCAACGCCCCGTTGCTGGATCGGCTCCGCGCTTTCCCTGAATTCCAACGCGCTTACTGGCGCGCATTTGAGGATGCGGTATCGGGCCCATTGAACGCCGCCACTTTCGCCGCACGCGTTGACAAGGTTTACAACGGCCTCGTAGGTCAAGGCATTCCAGCATCCTCGCCACAGGGACTGAAGGACTACGCCGCAGCTCGCCGAAATTACATCATTTCTCAACTTGCCACCGTGGCCGCAAGCTTTGCTGTGGCCGGCCCGAGTTCGTTCAGCACAAATCAAAACCTGATCACCGTCACGGGCACTGCGCCTGTAACCGTGGCCCGTCTCACAGTAAATGGCGTGACAGCTGTTCCTACATGGACCTCGGTGACACAGTGGGCGCTTCGTATAGCCCTCCAACCCGGCACTAACAACCTTGTCATTCAGGCATGGAACAACAAGGGCCAGCCCATTGGTGGTGCAACTGCATCCTTGGCAATAACCTACACCGGCGCAATTGAACCGCCCGAACAGCACATAGTGATCAATGAACTGATGTATAATCCGGCTGTGCCGGATGCGGAGTTCATCGAGCTTCACAGCACAGCTTCAAGCACCGCCTACGACATGTCGAATTGGCGCATCAACGGCCTCGACTGCGTTGTACCGTCTGGCACCATACTCGCTCCCGGGTCATTTCTTGTGTTCGTCAAGAACCCGGACGTTTTCTCCCGCACCTACGGCTCCTCCATTCCAGTGGCTGGCACTTTTGATGGCAGCTTCGACCACGGCGGCGAAACCATTTCTCTCATTCAACCCGGCCCCACACCAGAACAGGATGCGATCATCGACCAGGTCACATTTGATGACGATCCGCCATGGCCCACAGCCGCCGACGGTTCAGGTCCGTCCCTGCAGTTGATCGATCCCAACCAAGACAACAACAGGGTCGCCAATTGGACAGCAAGCCAGACGGTGTCGAACCCGCCACCCTCCCAGGTCCTCCTAACATGGTCCAATGTCTGGCGATACAATCAGACTGCTAATCTTGACGGCGTGAATTGGACCAGCCCCAGTTATGACGATTCGAGCTGGCCCGCAGGCGAAGGAGTGCTTGCCGACGAGGAATGCAACTGTCTCCCACAGCCAATTCGCACACCTCTCGCGGACAACAGCGGCAGAATGACCTTCTATTTCCGCACCACCTTCAATTACACCGGCAGCCTCCAAGGCGTCCAACTCCGCCTCACAACCATCTTGGACGATGGAGCGGTCGTGTACCTCAACGGCAATGAGATTTTCCGCATTGGCATGCCTGAAGGCACCCCGCAGTATTCCACATCTGCTTCGCGGACAGTGACCGACGCAAATTATGAAGGCCCATTCACTGTCCCCGGCACAGCCCTTGTCCATGGAATCAACGTGCTCGCGGTTGAGGTGCACCAAATCAGCAGTGGCAGCAGCGACCTTGTGTGGGCGCTGCATCTCGAGACCGATTTCTCCCAAGCAAGCCAGTCCATCTACACCCCGGGCGCTCCAAACTCGGTCCGCGCCACATTGCCTCCTTTCCCAACTGTTTGGTTGAACGAGGTCCTGCCACTCAATAGCCATTATGTTACCAACGCAGTCGCGGATCGGATGGGCGATTTCGATCCCTGGGTCGAACTGTTCAACGCGGGGTCCAACACCATCAGCCTCAACGGATTCTACCTTGCAACCAACTATGCCCAGCCCAATCTCTGGCCTTTCCCCCCAACAGCTTCACTCGCTCCAGGTGAATTCCGCATCGTGTGGCTCGACGGCGAACCAACTGAATCAACCGCCAATGAATGGCACACGAACTTCCGATTGCCACCCGGTGAAGGCACGTTGGCACTGACTTTTTCAACAGGCGGCACCAACAAAGTCCTCGACTACCTGCATTACAACATCGCCACAGTCGGGCGCGCCTTTGGAAGCTGGCCAGACGCAAATGTAAGCGCCCGCCAACTCCTGACCATCCCAACTCCGGGCGCACCAAACAACCCGGCAAGCCTCCCAATCCATGTCTTCATCAATGAGTGGATGGCGGACAACGTCGCCACATTGGCCGACCCGGCTGACGGGAATTACGAGGATTGGTTTGAAGTGTACAATCCGGGAGATGTCCCCGTTGACCTTGGCGGCTACTATTTCACCGACAACCTCGGCGTGAAGCTGCAATTCAGAGTCCCTGCCAACGGCCAGTACATCGTGCCCCCGCACGGGTACCTGCTTGTCTGGGCAGACAATGAAAGCAGCCAAAACAACCCCGGCCAGCACGATCTCCACGTCAACTTCGCTCTTGCCAAGAATGGCGAAGCAATCGGCCTGTTCGGCGGCGATGGCACTTTGATAGATGCCGTCACTTTCGGCCCGCAAATCCCAGATGCGTCTGAGGGACGTTCTCCTGACGGCAGTGCAAATGTCATCCGCCTGCCGCAACCCTCCCCTCGCGCGCCCAACCTCGTTTCCCAATCCAATACACCGCCCGTCCTTGACCCAATCCCAAACTGTGTCATCGGCGAAGGCTCGATGCTCACATTTGCTGCCACGGCCACTGACACAGACCTGCCCCCACAAACGCTCACTTTCACACTCGCCCAAGGCGCGCCAGCCGGAGCGTCCATCTCCACCAACGGCCTGTTCACATGGATTCCCGGCGAATCGCAAGGCCCCGGCCTATACACAATCACTGTCTGCGTCACAGACAATGGCACGCCACCGCTGAGTGGTACCGCGACCTTCTCTGTCCAGGTCAATGAGGTTAACGCGCCGCCGTCCATGCTGCCTCTGGCCTCTATAACCATCCCCGAACAGCAACTCTACACCGCTAACGCCGTTGCTTCCGATCCAGACCAGCCACAACAGACTCTCACGTTCTCGCTAGACCCCGGCGCTCCGCAAGGCCTGAGCATTCACCCACAAACAGGATTTCTTTCCTGGGTTCCATCTGAATCCCAAGGCCCTGGCACCTACTTCATAACAATCCGGGTGACCGACAACGGCGATCCACCCGCAAGCGCCACACAGCCGCTCACTCTGACTGTCCAGGAGGTCAACAGCGCGCCTGTGCTGCCACTGCAAACGAACCGGACCATCAGCGAGCTGGCGACGCTC
>JARYMD010000004.1:7896-28061 GCA_029907285.1 Verrucomicrobiota bacterium
CGGGCAGTACACGCTGACGACGATTGTTTCTGACAACGGCAGCCCCGTGATGCGCGCGACAAACAGTTTTGTCGTGACTGTCCAGGAGGTCAACAGCGCGCCTGTGCTGCCACTGCAAACGAACCGGACCATCAGCGAGCTGGCGACGCTCTGGGTGACCAACACTGCCAGCGACGCTGATTTGCCTGCCAACACGCTCAGCTACACGCTCGAGAACCCGCCTGCAGGCGCAGCAATTGATTCCAGGGGCGTGATCAGTTGGACGCCGTCGGAGTCGCAAGGGCCCGGGCAGTACACGCTGACGACGATTGTTTCTGACAACGGCAGCCCCGTGATGCGCGCGACAAACAGTTTTGTCGTGACGGTCATCAAGCTTCAAACCAATCATCCGCCAGTATTCCAAGCTCAGCCAGATGCAACCATACTCGCCGGACGCATGCTGGTTCTGACAAATGTCGCGTCCGACCCCGACATGCCGCCGCAGAGCATCAAGTTTGCCCTCCTGTCTGCTCCTGAAGGTCTGGCTCTGGATTCACAGACAGGGGTGCTGACATGGCGCCCGCAAATCAAATCTGCAGGCTCCACCAACCTCGTAAGCATTTCAGCAACAGACAACGGCGTCCCAAGCCTCAGTGCCACGCAAAGCTTCAAGGTCATCGTTCTCCGCCCTGCATCACCGGTGGTGCGCGTGACTCTCTCGAGCGAAGGTGCCTGCGCGCTGGAAGTCAGCGGCGACGAAGGACCAGACTACGTTATCGAGCGAACCCTCGGCTTTTCACCAGCGCAGTGGGAGCCGGTCCTGATCCAAGTCGAGCCCACGCTGCCGTTTATCTGGACTGCGCCTGCCTGCACCAACGCTCCTGGCGCTTTCTACCGGTTGCGGCTCGGGCCATGACACCACAAGCCGCGCACTTGATAACACAGGCACAAAAGCTGTGTTGTTGCGCACGGTCGCGTTTATTCGGGCTCACTGGATTTGACCAGAGCGGTCGTTCTGGTCCAGCTTGCGGTAATTGACTTTCAGTTGGTCCAGCCGCTTCAGATGGCGATCAAGCCGATCAAGGAAATCAGAGAAATTCCGGGTTTGCGCCGGGGACCATGAGACCTCGGCCAATGCGGCTGCGCGAGGAAAAGCGAAATACTCCACGTCCTGAGGAGACCACATGAACTCGCTCCAGAGATTGCCCTGCACGCCGAGCACGTGGCGATACTTGTCCGCCGGCAGCTCCCCCGGAACCGGGTCAAACCCATAAACCTTGGCCAGCGGAATGAATCCACCAATGGACTCAGGCTCAAGCAGTCCTTTCCCCTGCGCGTAATCGAAGTAACAGTGCGACGTCGGCGACATGACGACATCATGACCCGCCTCGGCAGCCGCTGCGCCACCTCGAGTGCCGCGCCATGACATCACTGCTGCGCCGGGCGTCAGACCGCCTTCGAGAATCTCGTCCCACCCGATCATGCGGCGCCCGCGGCTTGCGAGGAACTGCTCGATTTGGCCGTTGAACCAGGTTTGAAGCTGCGCTTCGTTCTTAAGCCCTTCTTTCCGTATGCGTGCCTGACATTTCGGGCATGCCCTCCACCGCTCCCGCGGCACTTCGTCACCGCCAATATGGATGAACTCAGATGGGAAGACTTCAATCACTTCTGCCAAAACGTCGCGCACAAAGGCCACTGCTGCGTCATTGCCAGCGCATAGAATGTCACTGTGAACGCCCCACCGCGTTCGCACTTCGAATGGGCCGCCAGTGCAAGAGAACTCCGGATACGCGGCCAGTGCAGCAAGAAAGTGGCCGGGCATTTCGATCTCAGGAACAATCGTCACATGCCGCGCTCTGGCGTAATCGACCAACTCACGCATCTGCGCCTGGGTGTAAAAGAAAGGACCATACGGTGCGCCGTCCCCGTCGTTGGGCGCGCCGCGCTTTGGCGATTCCGCACGACGCGAACCGATCTCGATCAAGCGCGGGTACTTTTTTACCTCGAATCGCCAGCCCTGGTCATCGGTCAGGTGGATTTGCAGTGTGTTGAGTTTGTGCAGGGACATCAGGTCCACCATCTTCTTTAGAAAATCCAACGGCAGAAAATGCCGCGCCGGGTCCACCAGCAACCCACGCCATGGAAACCGGGGAGAATCCGTGATTTCCATCGTCCTTATAAAGACACCTTTCCCTTGAGTTTCCGCTCCTGCGGCCGAATCACGCATTCCCGGCCAGACAAGTTGCCTGAGAGTAATCCCGCCATAGAAAAGTCCGGTCGGCGTCGCAGCGCAGATTCGGGCGCTGTTTCGATCGATGGACAGTTTGTAACCCTCGGTGTTTGCCCAGGAGTCTCCTTGAACCAATACCAGTTCGATGTCGCCCTTCTCTGCGGGCCCGATCGAGACCGCAATGCGCCGCCCAAGGACGATTGAGAGGGCTTCGGCGAGTTTTTCCGCTTCGGCAGTGGCCGCCCCGGTTCCAATGACACGGGTATTGGAACCAATCTGAAATGTGTCGTCGCCGACCCGGACGTGAGCCGGACGCGGCATCAAACCAGCCCTGAGCACCTCTTCATCCTCAACAGACGAAGGGCCTGTCCCAAGAGCCGTAATTGGGAGCAGAACAAGCATAGGAAGAAAATCTTTCAGTTTCATTCTCGGTTGTCCGGCGGCCATTGCAAGCCGCAATCTCATGTATTCACACTGCCTGTAGCGCGGCGCGGTGGATTTTGATAGGCGCGCTGTCGCAAAAGGTCGAGCCAAATCAACTCCGGCCAACCCACTGCTGCCGCCGCCGAAATGCGCGTCCATTGTCAACGGCTATACAAACGCCACCGGCCACAGCATCAAACAATACATCGTCATTCCGGTAACTTCTCCGAGTTAGTAATGCTAATCATCAGGCATTGTTGACAAGAGCGGTGCCTCTGCTTCAGCATCTCCCATCAATGAACGCAACAGAATTGTTGATCAAGCTGACAGGGCGTCTTGTTTGCTGGACGTTAGCAGCGTTGATTCTGGCCTTGCCGGTTTTCGGTGGCGACCCAGTGCCGATGGTTGGTATCATAGCGCCGAATACAGCGTTGCTCGGCGCCAGCTTCACTTTCACAAACACCTTCGACAACTCTTCCAGCGACACGACCGGCTACGGTCCGTTTGTCGATATAGCTTACGACGCCACAGGCCCGGACGGGGTGTATTCGCAGCCGTATGACGGGTTGACAATATCCACGACTGTCACCTTCTTGGGCAACACACTGCCGTCGTCATACGTCCGCGAACTCACCTTCAACGACAACGCAAATGGCGGTCTTGGAATTCAACACCCGTTTGCAAAAGACAGCACTGGCAACCCAGTGTACGTTAAAACCACGGATTTTCCTCCAGCAGGACGTTTCCAAAACGGGGACAAATTGTTGGTGGTTCAACTCCCGTTCGGCAGCTTCACACCAGAACAGCCAACTGCAATGCTGGTGTTCACCGCCACTGTAAGCAGTCTTGCGGATGTCGGGACGCCACTGCCAATTTCTGTCCGCGGCGGATTCATGTTCGGAAAGGACCCGCTGGACAACCCGGCGTCGGACCCAACAATTTTTGGCCCGCAAGTTGACGCTCCTTACCCCCAAGCAACTCTCATCCGCCTTGCCAAGACGTACATCGGCCCTGAGAACGAGACGGCCACAGGACCCAATTTCCCGCGCCGCTATCGTTTGACCTTGGACATTGCAGATGGGCAGACCATTGCCAACCTGCACGTGGCCGACTTGCTGCCCGGCACAGAGCAGTTTGCACAAGTCATCACTGCCTCCCGCGTTTCCGGCTCGGGCAGCATTACACCCGTGAGTGTGCCCTCAACCTCGGTGCCCGGAGGGACCTTGGATTACGACTTCGGAACTGTTGTTGGCACTGCCTCTGGATCGGACGTGGTGCTCGAATACGAGTTCTTCGTGCCCCGCATCGACAGCAACGGAGACCCCGTCCTTGATCCCACAACTGGTGACGATCGTTTGCTGTGCAATCAAGCTTACGCCTACGGCGATTGGACGCCAATCGACACTCGTGATCCCCAAACCCGCGTCGCAGCCCAAGCCACAGTTTCCGGCTCATGGCCCAACCAAACCGTCACCCCAGATGACGGCTGTGAACATCAGCTCGAAGCACAGTCAATCGCCATCCAAAAGAATGTTTCCATCGCAATCGACGTCCCGCCCACAGGATTCAGCCCGGGTGACACGCTCGAATACACGCTCGAATTCCAGGTCTCAGACTACTTCGCATTCACTGCAGTGCGCATCGATGATGTGATCTCCGACGGCCAGCGATGGGACACCGGGTTCACCCCAACCATGACCATCACCGAGCATGGCAATACTCTGCCAACTGCAGAAATGGACCCCGCCAATTTTTCGGTCGTCCCAAATTACACCCCGGATTCCCCTCCACCCAATGATGGCACAACCGCCATCCAGTTCCGCATCTCGGACGAGCTGGTCAGACGCGGTCAAAACGCCAATCTCGTTGGTGGTGGCATTCACAGCGACACAACAGGCCTCGAGCCAGATGACAACCTCAAGAACAACCCGCCGCTGCCATGGGGTGGCACATTCGGCTCAATCAAGTTCCGCACTGTCATTCAGGACAAATACTCCGATGACTACCCAAGCGGCAATCCCAGCCTCAACCCGCGCGACAGCGTCAGCAACTCGGCTGTCATCTACGGCGAGCTGCTGCGTCCCGCCGACCTTCTTCCCCTTGGCACATCTGAAACCGATGACACCGCTGCGCGGCTCGCCATGCCGGAAACATCCGTCACCAAAAGCGTCTATGCTGTCAATGGCGACACTGCACTCCCGAGCCCGCTTGTGATTCGTCCGGGTGACACCATCACTTTCCGGCTCGAAATGCCACTGTTTACGGGCGACGTCGAAATATTCAGACTGTCGGATTTCGTCCCATTGCCGGTTTTCGATGTTGCTGACCCGGATGCTGACGGCACCCCCGGTCCAGCTTGGACCAGAGATGCCAGCGGCAGCATCGTACCGCCGCCAGGCCAGTGGAAATACGGGCCGTCCGATACATTGCATCTGGGCTCAGACCTCCAACCCGCATTCACAGACCCAACGGTTACCATCAACAATTCCGGCGGAAACAACACCATCTACTGGGATTTCGGCACGTACGACGACATCAACAACACCCCCCGCATGGTGGATATTCTTTTCACCCTGGCTGTCAATGACCAGCCGTTTGCCGACAACCTCTTGCTTATGAACCAAGCCAGATCGCGGGAACGCGATACGAGCACCACGGTCAATTACACCGATTCAATCGCTGAGTTGTATCTCCAGGAGCCTGTTGTGACTGTTTACAAAGGTGTCATTGGCAGCACACGCACCGGCGGACGGTTGATCGGCGGAGTTCAATTCGCACCCCCGGGCAGCAGCACCGCATTGGCGCAAGGTCAAACCTTGACAACAGTTGACCAAGCAGAAGCCGTCGGTGACGCAGACCTCATGTCGCCCCCGCTGCCTGATGCAAATGACGTCGTCAGATACGGCGTTGTCCTTTTCAACTCCGGGCGTTCCGATGCTTTTGATGTCAAAGTTTCCGATGGCATTTCTGACTATTACACTGAGTGTTTGGCCTCCAATGCCACCGAGTTTGCAGCGGCAGCAAATCTTATTGTCCAACGAGGCAACGGAACTGTATTGGCCCCCGGCACGGATTACATGCTAACTTTCGAAGCCGAGACAGGGATTCTAACCGTCGAACTGGTTGACAACTACATCGACACAGACCCTGGAACCGGCGGCCTCAACCGGGGTAGAAACAACAATGGCGATCAAACCACCGACGGGTCGAATGTGATCATTATCTCGTATGACCTCACTTTCATTGACTCGATATATGCCAATATGCAGATCGACAATACGGCCATCTTGATCAACTACGCCGGCGCCGACGGAGGGCCAAACCATGTCCCCGGCGGGTTGTCTGACCCTGCACATGTGAAAACACGGGCGCCAGAGTTCATCAAGACAATCACAGGCACCGAGATCAACAGCCCCGGCAACGGCCAGTTCCAGGCCGCAATTGGCGAGATTGTCACTTACACGTTGACCGTGAAAGTGCCAGAAGGATTGCTGTTATACATTGATATTCGAGACACCCTTGATCCGGGGCTTGCATTTGTCCGGTTGGTCAGCATGACTGCTTCAAGCGGAGTATCGGTTGGCCAGCCCGAAGTCACCGTTTATCCCGGTGGACAGCACTTCACAATCTTTCTAGAGGACATTTTGAACACGAACACCGACAACTCGGATGCCACCCTGACGTTCGTGATGGAAGCCGTTGTGCTTAATCAGAACTCCTTGCCAGCCCCGCCCGGCAACCAAGCAAACGTCCAGCTTGGCAACTCGGCTTTGTTGTACTACCCCTACTGGTATGGGTCGGCACCGTCGATCGAAAGCACCCCGGCGCAAAAGGTGACCATTGTCGAACCCACCCTCGCTCTTGCCAAACAGATCGCGCCTGACAACGGCGGTTCGCCTGGCACGTTCGCAGACACGCTCAGCGGCCAGGACGCCGGCAACACAGTTTACTACCAGCTTGTCATCACACACACCAGCGGCCCAGCCGCGTTTGACCTCGGGTTGAGTGACGCGTTTTCCACAAAACTCAGCAGTTTGACTGTCCATTCCGCCACCTCCACCGGCACCACAGTAAACGGCACCGCCCGTTCCATGACAACTGCTGATTTCGCTTTCACGGGACAGACACTTGGCTTCAGCCCCGGCCTCGACGTCGATCTCGACGTCGGCGGCAGCATCACCGTGGTCGTGCGCGCCACCATCGACGGTTCCGTGCTCCCGGGTGAAACCATTAACAATACCGCAACCGTGACGTGGACAAGCATGGACGGTGATTTTTCGTCGCCCAGATCGCAGTACAATGACAGCAGCACCGAGCGCACCGGCGCAGGCGGTGTCGGTCCCGACTCCGCGGTTCTTAACAACTACGCCGCCCAGAACTCAACCAGCACGGGTGTTCTGACTGCCGCCAGTCCAATCCTTTCAAAGTATATCGTCGCCACCTCAGAAGGCCACACGATCGAAAACAGGGTTCTTTTGGACTTCAACGGCACAGGGTTTACGTCGCTTTCTGGAAATTGGATTTCCGCAGTGACCACCTATCCACAATTCGTGCGAATTGGCAGCCCCGCAACCGGCACCGGCGGAAGTGGAACGGTTGTATTCGCCACCCCGCAGGATTTGACCGGTTTTAACAGATTGGGCGTAATGATCCGCGCCGGAATTGACAACGCCGTCACCGCCATCCGCTTGACTTTGACTGATTCTGATGGGACAAGCGCCCGTTATGATGCCACAACAACAGGGCTGACGGCCGGCGCTCCTGGATTCCGCTTGTTCACCACGTCGGAATTGATTGGGCCAGCATCGGGCCCTTCCGGTGGCAATGGCATCTTGAATCTGGATTCGATCGTGTCCTTGCAGGTCGCGGGCAACAGCGGCAGCGCAGTTCGATGGGACATCGACCGCATCTACGCACTCAGAACCTTGGCTGTGCCGGGCGAAATCGTAAGGTGCAGGCTTGTGGTTCAGTTGCCCGAAGGAACAAGCCCGGACTTCATGGTCCAGGACAGCCTGCCGTCCGGACTCAGATTCATTAACGACGATTCGGTGCGTGTGGCATTTGTTGCAAACGGCGCGGGCATCACATCTGATCCCGCCGGCACCGGCGGTGCTGCAGTGCCCGCTTTGGCCGGCCAGGGATTGAATCTCACGGGCAACGACGACAATGTGTCGTCACTGGACCTCGCAGTTGGGACCGGGAACGGCCTTCAGATAGGCGAGGGAACCGCATTCGACGCCAACGTCTCAAGCAGCCGCACGTCAGACAGCGACACCTACGTTGACGGGACAGACCCGTTGTTCCGGCTCGGCACATTGGTCAACAACGATGATGACCCGGACGCCGAGTACGTTCTCATCGAGTTCAACGCGTTGGTCACCAACGACCGTGACACGAATGATTCCAACGGCAGCGCCCAGCAGGCCGGAGTGAGCCTCTCCAACACTTTCCAGACGCGCATTTACTCCAGCACAGCCAACACCCAGGTCGGCTCCACCTCCACGGCCAATGACTTCCAAACCGTGGTGATTGTTGAGCCCCAAATCAATAACCTGAGCAAGTACACGACAACGGTCCCGCTGGATGCCGGCGACCCGATTTCCTACCAGATCAAGTTCTCCAACAACTCAGCCCATCCGGTCCAGTACGCCCCACATGTGCGCGCCGCCACCACGACCGCCTTGAGCGCTGCGTTCAACTCTGCAGGCGGCTCCGGCGGCACGGGGCGGTTTACCGGCGCGCCAACCAGTGTGGACGGAATCGCGCTCGTCGATGGCAACCGTGTCCTGGTCAAGAACCAGTCATCGGCCAGCCAGAACGGCATATACAAGGTCGTGGACGCGCTCAATGGCATTTGGGACCGCGCCACCGACTTCGACACCGCCTCAGAAATGAATCTCGGCTACCGCGTTTACGTCGAGTCCGGCACCTCCAATGGCGGCAAGACGTTCGCTCTCGATGCCACGGTCACAACGATTAACACTGACCCCGTCAACTTTTCCGAAGTGGCGGCTAATCCGGCCGTGCGCGCTGCCACAACCTCAAACATCGGCACCGGCTTCTCGAACAATCAGATCACCGGGGTCGCTCTCACCGGCGGCAACCTCGTCCTCGACGGTGTCACACTGGCGGTCGGCGACCGTGTACTTGTCCGGTCCCAGAGCACTGCAGCCCAGAACGGCGTCTATACAGTCACTGCTATCAGTGGAACAGCCGCGCTCACCCGGGCTGCAGATTTCGACTCGGAAGCGGAGTCTCCGACCGGCATTCAGGTGTTTGTCGCTGAAGGCGTGCGCTGCGGCGGGCGCACATTTGCTCAAGCATCAAACGTCGGAACTCTGAACAGCAGTTCCATATCATGGAGAGTTGTGGATGCAGTGACCGCGTTCGATCTTGCCTTGACTGACGTGTTGCCTGGCAGTGTGCATTTCCAGAGTCTCACAATAACCACACCGGATGTTCCCGGCGGCCAGACATTCACCGCCAGCGGCTCGTTCACTGGCGGCTCGGTCACCGTGCCTGCCGTGGGGTCGAGCGGCACGATTACGGTCAACCTCGATGCTCTCGCGCCGGAATCAAAAATCACAGGCTCAGTCAAGGATGTCACCATTGTAGTCAACGGGACGGTTGCAGACACCGCCCCGGCAAGCGTAGAGCTGCTCAACACAGCAAAGCTAACGTTCACAAGCTTGCCCGGGCCAAAAGGCACCGCGGCCAATCCAACCGGAACGGACCCGACCACTGGCAGTTCGGTTGATAACTCCGGCGGCCAATACGGCGAACGCAACGGCGATGGTGTCCCTTCACCAACCGATAACACGGCGGTTAACTACGGAACCACATGGCGCAACAACTATAGCGTCGCTTCCACAGTTGCCACGCAGCTTAATGGGCCGGCTGTTGACAAGTCGTTCAAAGACGGAACACTCACTGCCGATGACACCAGTCTGGCGTCAACTACAGGCCCCGAGGCAGCCATCGGCGAGCAGGTCACATACGATATCCTTGTCACACTGCCCGAAGGCACAACTCCGGATGTTGTGGTCAATGACCTGATTCCTGCGGGATTGCGTCTTGACAGTTTCTCGGTAATCACAACCGCCAGTGGCAGCGCTCGGCTGACCAGGGATTTTAATGGTAGCATTGGGCAACCGGCATTCGGTCCACTCCCGGCACCGGGACCGACAGCTTTTGCCTTCCGCTTCGGGGACTGCACCGTAACGGCGGACAATGACCCTGATAACAATTCGTTCGTGATCCGGCTGATTGCGACTGTCCTCAATGTCAGCGGCAACCAGAACGGCACCACCCTTGCAAACACCGCCACTCTCCGGTTTGATGATCCCACAATGCCAGACCGCGTTGTTCCGGACAGCAACCCTGCCAATGATCCGATTGTCACAGTAGTTGAACCGGAGCTGGCCATTGACAAGCAGGTGGACACTGCTGTGGTTGACGCCGGTGACCCGGTGACATACACATTCACAATCGCCAACAGTGGGCCCCAAGCGGCATACAACGTCACCTTGGTTGATGCAATCCCCGATGTCATCCGGAACCCAATTGTACTGTCCGGCCCAAGCGATTTCAGCGCCACAGGCTTCTACGACGCCAGTGTTGTGGCTGCGACCACTGCAGACCTCGGCGCAACATTCAATCCAACTGGCGGTTCCCATGGCAATGGCTCGTTCTCAGGCGCGCCATCCACACTCGACACTTCAGTGACACTGGCAGACGGCGACCTTGTCTTGGTCAAAGACCAAGCTTTGCCAGAGCAAAACGGAATCTATTACGTCTCGGCCGCCGTTAGCGGCGATTGGGAACGATGGGCCGGCTTCGACGATGCCGATGAAATGCTTGGAGGCTATCGGGTCAACGTCGCCGGCGGAAACACCCACGCAGGCCAGGTCTGGGTTCTTATGTCGGACGTGATAGATGTCAACATCGACCCGGTCGATTGGGCCTACTACGCCGATCTCACGGCGCCGACGGCAAACGACTTTGAAATCAACAGCGGCACTCTACAGGTCAAGCCGTCCTTCACATTGAACGTGCCGCCCAACGGCACCATCACCCTCAAGGTCCAAGGCACCGTCGCCGATTCCATCGCGCCGGGCCAGAGCATCCCCAACACCGCCAGCCTCGCATGGACCAGCATTCCGAGCGGCAATCCAGATGAACGCACAGGCGCCGACGGGCCTGGCGGACCTCTCAACGACTACGCTGCCAGTTCAACCATCGCAAGCACCGGCAGAGCAGCAAGCTTCGCCAAAAGCCTGTTTTCGACCGACCAATCCGAAACCGCCGATCCGGACGTCACCATTGGCGAGCGTGTCACCTACGCACTGAAGATCACGCTCCCCGAAGGCACCACACCAGACCTGAGCGTTATCGACCACATACCGGCAGGACTGAAGTATGAGTCATACATGCTTGTGCTGGCTGCTTCTGGCAGTGGCGGTCTGTTGGCCAGGGATTTTGCCGGCAACGTGCCGACCCCGACTTTCAGCGGTGGCGGCGCCAGCGGTGACGACGTCACGTTTGTGTTCGGCGCCATCACTGTGACCAGCAACAACGACCCGGACGACAACTCATTTCTCATTCTGGTGACCACCCGGGTTGTTGATGAAATCGGAAACGTTGGGTTCCAGCCGGGCCAAACCACTCTGGCCAACAACGCAACATTTGACATCAGTGGCGATGGCCTGCCGCCCTTCACCACCCCTGACGTCAACACGCCGGTTGTCGAGCCGCGCATGACGCTTGCCAAGAACATCGTCCAAACAGGCGCCGACGCCGGCGATACCCTCGATGTCGAGTTGAGCGTCAACAACACCGGCCTTCTGACCGCTTACGACGTGGTCATCGAGGACCCGCTCAACCCGGCGAAGTTCAATCCAGCATCGCTAAACTTCGGAACCGCCGGCGTTGATTACCCGGCTTGGTTCACGCCGTCCGTTGTCGGAAACACGGTCACATACACGGGTGGCAACCTGCCAGTGGGCGGTCCGTACGTGTTCAAATTCAAAGTGGCGCTCTCGACTGCAGTCATGCCCGGAGAGTCTGCAAACAACACCGCCGCAGTCACCCAGGCCACCACGCTCGAAGGGCTCGAACCCGGCGAGCGCAACGAACCTCCAGTGAATGCCAGCGATACCGTCACGATATTCAGCCACGGCCTCAGCGGTTATGTCTATCACGACCCCAACAACAACGGCCTCAAGGAAACCGGGGAAACCCCAATCGGCGGTGTCACCATCACGCTCACCGGAATTGATCACCTCGGCAATCCAGTTGGCCTCAGCACTGTCAGCCAGGTCAACGGCTATTACGAGTTCACCGGTCTGCGTCCGGGAACATACACGCTCACTGAAACTCAGCCTGCTGGTTGGCTTGACGGAAAAGAAACCAGCGGCACGCCTTGGACTGGCACGGTCGATGACACGCCCGGCAGCCAGACCATCAGCGCCATCACCATCCCACCCGGCACACCTTCAACCACGGGCCAAGACTATAACTTCGGCGAGAGAAAACCCGCCGCGATCGGCAATCGCATCTGGCTCGATGAGAACTCGGACGGCTACCAAGACGCCGGCGAGCCCGGCATTGCTAACGTCCAGGTCAACCTCTACGACGCAACTGGCGGCTTGGTGGCATGGACAGTGACAGATGCTAGTGGCGGATACCTCTTCAGCAACCTCGCACCGGGCACGTACTACGTGGATGTGCTCGATGGGGCCGGCGGCCAGCCCTACGCACTGCCATTTGCGGGCGTGACTCAGACTCCGCCCAGTACCTTGCCCGGAGCTGACTTCGGAAATCAGGATCACGAGACTACGCTCATTCCCAACAGTTCGTTCAAAGGCTGTCAGGTGACCTTGGCTGACGGCGGCAAGAACCTAACCGCCGACTTCGGGTACAATTACAATCCTGCCACGGATGTTAACGGGAACACGGGCACTGCAGCTCTGGGTGATCGGGTATGGATTGATGCCGACGGTGACGGGGTCCAAGACCCAGGCGAGATAGGATTGCCGGCCGCAACGGTCAATCTCTACACTGCCGGACCAGACGGTATCTTTGGCACAGCAGACGATCAGTTGGCTGCGAGCACAACCACAGACCTGACCGGACATTACGTGTTCTCGGGCCTGACGGCCGGCGCCTACGTCGTGGAGGTTGTTCCGCCTTCTAATTACACCCAGACCGGCGACCCGGACCACTTCGGCACGGCCGGCACAAACAATGATAATCGGACCACGGTGCCTGTGGTGCTTTGCCCTGGCGATGTGTTCTTGAATGCCGACTTTGGTTATCAGCCGCATGCTTCGCAGAACAACAGCGTGGGCGATTACGTCTGGTTGGATGCCGATGCCGACGGGGTCCAAGACGGTACCGAATATGGCATCCCTGGAGTGACAGTTGCGCTGGTGGCCGACCTGAACGGCAACGGCGCGTGGGACGCGGGTGAACCGATCATCGGCACCGTGCTGACCGACGCCAGCGGCCGTTATATATTCTCTGGTTTGCCCGACGAGAAGTACTTGGTGTGGGTCAATGACACCAGCAACGTGCTGGCTGGTAAAACACAGACATACGACAGCGACGGGCTCGCCACGCCCAACATCAGCGCGGTCGATCTGGACAGCGCGGGTAATAGCTCAAGCCCGGTCACTAACTTCGACCAGGATTTCGGCTACACACCGGTTGGGCAAACCACGACTGGCGCGCTTGTCGGCGACCGTGTGTGGTTGGACATTGACGGGGACGGCGTTCAGGATGCGGGTGAACCCGGCATCGAAGGGGTGCGTGTAGAGTTGTATGGCCCCGGTAATGTGTTGATCTCGGTCACCTACACAGACAAAAACGGTTACTATTACTTCGGTGGTTTACCAGCAGGGACCGGGACGATTGTTGTTAATCCCCCAGCGGGGATGACCCAGACCTACGACGCCGACGGCCTGGGCACGGCGCATCAATCAACGGTCACTATCGGTGCCGGCGAGATCAATCTGCTCCAAGACTTCGGCTATCGGGGCGCCGGCAGCATCAGCAACCTTGTCTGGGAAGATCAGGATGCGGATGGCCTGCGCGACGCCGGTGAACCCGGCATCGGCGGAGTGACGCTTGATCTGTACTGGGACCTCGACGGCAACGGGGTGATTGATCCGGGCGAACCGCGGGTTGGCAGCACGGTGACAGCCTCGGACGGCACTTACCTGTTTGACGGTCTGCCGACCGACGACGGCATCGGGAATGCACACTACGTCGTTGTTGTCACCGATGCTGCCGGTGTCTTGCACGGCTGGTGGCATTCACTGGGCATCTCCGGCCATGACAACAACAGCCAGACTGATCCCTGCCCGGTCACACTCACGCCCGCCACACCAGACAGCACTGCAGCCGACTTTGGCTATTTCATAAAGCCTGCCGCTCTTGGCGACCGGGTCTGGAATGACCTGAATGGGGATGGGATTCAGGACCCAACCGAGCAGGGAATCCCCGGAGTTTTGGTGACGTTGGCCATAACATGGCCCGACAGCACTACTACCACATTGGTGACCAAAACCGATGCGCAAGGCTATTACAGATTCGATAACTTGCTCCTTGATGAGGATTACGACGGCGTCGGCAGTGGTGAGCCGGTCTTCATCCTGAGCGTTACAACGCCGCCAGCCGGCACACCAAGCCCTGTCCACCAGGGCGGCAACAACGCAACTGACTCGGATAATCATGCCGGTCAAACAGCCACAGTTGTCAAAGGCACCTTCAACGACACCTACGACTTCGGGTTTGTGCCGCATGCGACACTCGCGCTGCTGGACTCAATCCAGTTGCGCCTTGTTGATGGGGTGCCACAGGTTCAGTGGAAAACTGCTTCTGAGGCCGGGACAGCCGCCTTTGACCTTTACAGGCAAATCAGTCCCGAGAGCTGGGTCTTGATCAATGAACAGCCGATCCCGGCAGAGAACGTGTTGACGGGCGCACAATACGCCGTCGCAGATGTCGCAGTACACCCGCCCGGCCCCTACCGATACAGATTGGTCGAATGGCAGTCCGACGGGTCCACCAGGCTGGTCGGTGAATTCGAACTGAGATTCGCACATGAACAAGGAGGACAAAACGCGCCGCATATCGTCAGCATCAAGGTCGAGAACAGACAGGTTCGACTCAAGTGGAACGGCGGAAAGGAGCCGTTCCGACTCGAAACAAGCCGCAGCCTCGGGCCTGAGGCGCACTGGGAAGCCATAGAACACGAATCTGTCGGCCCGAACGAAGCAGTCCTGCCGCTCAACGGCGACGTGCTGTTTATCAGGCTGCAAAGCAACGTCAGATAGAAAGAAGGGAATGCAAATGAACAGTTTTCAGCCGCGAGACTTGAGAGAACCAATGAAACCAGGCGTGGCCGTCAAATATCGAAGCGGCCGTTCTGCCTGGCCCTTGTCAGTGGCTGCAGCCATTGCAGCGGTGCATCTTTTCGCCGTCCACGGCGGCAGTTACACATGGAGCGGCCAGTACGCTCCTGACAATTGGGTTTTTGATGAGGCAAATGACCCGGCTGCTTTCTACATGTTTGCGCCGCCACAAGGTGACCCAAATCTGCTGCACATCGCCGGGCCTGTTGTCCAGGGCTCAACCACAACGGTGATGAGGTCGGTGCCCTTGAGCGCGCCCGATGACAACTTCCGCTTCGATTACAGCATCAGCTATGGACAGGCAACGGCTGTGTCGGCCTATTTCATTGTCAAAGACAGCGGCGGAAACACGAAGTACAACGTTTTTCTGACTGCTTCCGGCAGCTCGGGGCCGTTTTCGTTGAGTGCGGGTGACACAATCTACTTTGTCTTGGACAACACACTTGCAGGCATGAAATTCAGCCCGGGTTACATCGACATCACCCCGGTGCCAGAACCACACCACGCCGGTTTCGCAGTCGGAGCAGGATTGATCGGATATATCCTCTGGCGCAGACGCAAGAACTGATCGCCCAAAGCCGCGCAGACTGCCTGTCCCCGCAAAACAACAGGCCTCATTCTCCTTCACGGAAGGCTTTCAGCGCGATAGAAGGCCTGATTCGGATTGGGCCAACTGGGACTCGGCTGCGTGAGCACCACCGGCCTGGTTCCAACGAAAATGTTCGTCAACACCTGCCAATAAGTCGGCGCCGCTAGCGCTTCTGCAACGGAAATCCGATATCCCTGGCCAATTGCGCCCTGCAAGGAAATGACAACAGTGCGCTTTTCTTTCAACTCAACTGCGAGCGATGGCGGGAGGATCAAACTCGCCGAATACGGCGTGGATGGGTCTCCAATTATGCCATAGATCGCTGAAGGTGTGCTTCGCGAACTGTTCTTGTTGTATTCTGTCATCGCTTCCCGCAAATAATCGCCAAGCCTCAACAGATCGCCCCGTTTCAGGCATCGGATCAGTGAGAGATTCAGTTCTGAAGCTTCCTCGTCGAGTGACAGGCCGGTCGGTGAAACCACCGCAACAGCGCCTTCTGCCGGGGATAACACAAGCTGTTCAGCAAGACAATCGTAACCCGGAATTGAAAACTGCCCGGCAAGGCAGGTCATTGCCAACACGACTGGAAGCCGATGCCCGTTGGCAAGGTCGGCAACATCGCTGCTGAACAGGAAGCCATTGAGACCCAGCCTGTCAACAGCGCCGTGGCCGATGAAACATGTCAAGTCAACCCCTGCTCGCAACTCGGCAAGAAGCGCCTGACGAACGTCCTGGCCGGCTCCGGGATATGCAACCGCCAGGTCGTATGCATCGCGGAGCGCCTCGTGCACAGCCATGACGTCTCGCACAAAATCCCCGCCGGCATCAGGCGCGTCAGCAGCCAGCATGGCTCTGCGATGTCCCCGGGGTCCGCCGGTTTCGTATCTGATGATCTTTTGTATGAGCTTGTCCAAAGCTTCGGTGCTGTACACGGGCAGGCGTCCCACCGCGATTTCAGGCGCCGGATCGCCTTCGAGGTCTCCAAAAGCCGAATCTGAGGCAAACAGACCGAAAGGCGTGGGAACCATGAGCGGCGGCACGAGATTGTCATTCTTGCCAAGAACGCCGCGGTAATCATACGTTCCATTTCCAACCAACAGCACATAGGCGGGTGGTTTTGCCCAAACCTTGCGGGCATGCCTGAGGAAACGCCGGATGGCCTCTGGCTCGCTGATGCCGTCATTGAACTCGTCATACACGCTTTCGAGTGTCACACTCATCACTTCCATGCCCTGGTTCCGCCGATGTGCTGCGAGCGGCTCAACAGCCGATAACATGAATTGCGGTGAGATTATGACCAGATCAGGGCGATTCCCCGGCTCAGCAAGCCCGGCCAAAATGCGCAACTCGGTCGCTGGTTGTGGCATCGGCGCGTTCCCGGCGAACGCGCTGTACCGGCCCGGCACCGTCGGCGGCGCAAAGCTTGCCCGATAGGCGCCCTCGGAAAAATCAATAACGATATTTGTCACAAGAACAGGCCGTTTTGGCACTGTAATGTCCACAACCCGAATGATCTGGGAGGAAAACCCGCCAATGCTCGCTGGTGTGCGATTCACACATTCGAACGAAAACGTGTCTTGGACCGCCCGGCACCACTTCGCATGCTCCAAACTGAATCCATCGAAGTACCACTGGCTTTTGGTCGTGCCTTGAGCGATGAGTCTCATTCTGTTGGTTCCTTCCCTCAAGCAGTTTGGCGGCAGATAGATATCAAATTCACACGGCGTTTTCCCTGCCCATGTTTTCTGCCAGGCAGCGTTAGTGCATTCGTTCACCTCGACTGCGACATGATGTTCAGCCGCAGTGCCACCCATAAGCCGCAAGCCCAGCAAAACAGGCTCTGAACCCGAAGCCAACGCATCAACGCAAAACGAAACTGTACTCTGACCCAGCACCGGGTGCGATCCGACCAGCCGTTCCCAAAACCAATAGTCATCGTCCGGATCAGAAAACAGGTCATGCCTCGGAATAATGTCCACCTCGAACTCATTTCTGGCCCGGCACATCTGAGTGCCAGGCACAACCTGCGGTGCACCGTCCAAGCTGTCTATGGCCAGACCCTCGCCGATCTCAAGCCAGTAAACATTCCAGTCAGTGTAGTTGTTCTTCCGAGGTTCAGCCCAAAATAGCATCGCAGCACCGCCTGACTCGACCAAATAACCGACTTCTTCCCCGCGGCATTTCAACGACAGGTTTCGGACGCTCAGTTGAACATTGATCGAGGAAACCGGCAGCCCAAGGTGCTGTGCAATTGTATCCGCGGAAATCCGATGCCATCCGGTTTCGCGGGTTGCGCATTTGATCCGCCTGCCATTAGGAACCGCGCCAAGAGCCCGAGACGGAGATGAGCTGTGCGCGAATCCGGAAAAGAGAACAGGCTGGCCAAGACCGGAATCCATCACAGCCGCGCTCGCCATTGGCGGCTGTCGAAATTGAGTTTCTGGACCCAAGCTTGGTGACGCGTGAACGTTCAGATCGCTGTCCCACGCAATAATCCGCCAAGCGCGTCGATGAAGCGGGGCGGTCGTTGGCAGGCGCACTTCGTATGTTGCGCCCATGCTGTTTTGCATCGCCACGACCGTGTCATTCCCGATCCGCTCCCATGTGTTGTCCTCCAGAAGCTGTTCCACATCGAACCCAATCAGTCCTGTCTCGTTGACAGTGCGCCACGAGAAAACAAGGTCTGGCCCGTCGCGGAAACTGGCGGTTTCGCCCAGCCATGATTGCCATGGGCGCTCCGGCCCACAACAGGCCCGGGGAGCACCAACAAGCAAGGCCGCAGCCATTGAAACCACCCAAAGTGCGCTTCGGGATGGCAGTTTCGCCGGGCAGCCCATGGACGCGGCGCGTGGGTTCAAAGTGTCAGGCTTGCTTCGCATGCTCTCGGGCACATGTTCGGTTGCAAAAGAGTGCCATGCCTTGACGCCCCGCGCCAATCCAAATGGCTTTCTAAATCATTGGTCTCTCAATGAAAACCAGCCATCCCACGCGGTTGACAATTTGCAGAATTAGTTGGATAAGGACTCCATGAACGCGACATCAAGCTGCTCACGACGCCAATTCCTCAAACGTGGCGCCAGAATCTCAGCCGCTTCAAGCGCCCTGTTGCTCACACCGAACATCTTCCTGAACCAGACAAGGGCCCAAACAGGCGAGTCCCCATCCGAGTTCATACGAGTCGGAATAATCGGCACCGGCGGCCAGGGCCGAAGCAACATGAGCACCCGGACGATGATCAAACACGTCGTCGCCCTGTGCGATGTTGATTCCGGGAGGCTGGCGGAAGCTCAAAAACAGCTCAAAGAACGCGGCGGCAACGAGGCCAAGCTTTACTCCGATTACCGCAAGCTTCTTGAAAACAAGGACATCGACGCGGCGCTCATCGCTACACCGGATCACTGGCACGCTCTTCCAGCGATCCACGCCTGCCAGGCCGGCAAGGACGTTTACGTGGAAAAACCCCTCAGCCTCACCATCGAAGAAGGAAAAGCAATGGTTCGCGCCGCCCGTTACTACAAGCGGGTTGTCCAAACCGGCAGCCAGCAGCGGTCATGGCCGGACGAGAAGTTCCGCCGCGCCTGCGAGTACGTTCGTTCGGGCAGGATCGGCGATGTGAAAATGATCCGTGTCGGTCTCCCCGGTGTCAATTGGACAAAGGAACCGCCGGTTCCTGACAGCGAACCGCCGAAGGAACTCGATTATGATTTCTGGCTCGGGCCTGCCCCATACCGCCCGTACAACAAGCACCGCGTGCATTATTACTTCCGGTTTTTCTGGGACTACTCCGGCGGCCAAATGACAAACTGGGGCGCACATCACCTCGATATTGCTCAATGGGCCTTGGGCATGGATGAGAGTGGACCGGTCGAAGTCAGCGCCCGCGCCGAGTACGACCCCGAAAAACGCTTCGAGGTCCCCGCATGGTTCGAAATCACATACAAGTACGCAAACGGCACAACCGTCATTTGCGGCCAAAGCCATAGAATCGGAACCACCTTCGAAGGACAGGACGGAATCATCTATGTTGACCGCGGGCGCCTCGAGTCGTCTGTCAAGGGCGTTCTCGAAGAACCGCTCGGCGCAGACGAGGTCCATCTTCCGGTAAGCAAGGACCATCACCAGAATTGGTTCGATGCGATCAAGAGCCGCAAGCCACCAATCTGCGATGTTGCCATCGGCCATCGATCGGCCACTGTTTGCCACCTCGGCAACATCGCCGTCCAGAGCGGCCGTAAGGTAATCAAATGGGACCCTGCCACCGAGCAAATCGTGGGTGAACCCGTCCGGCTCAAACAATTGCATTACGAGTACCGCAAACCGTGGGAATTGCCCAAGATCGGCTGAGCATCCCAACCCGGAAATTCTCACCGGAATGAAGCTTTGGGCGTCTGGGTGTGTCCAAACGGTGAGATTTCCCTGTGAACGCTGAATTCCGGCGGCGATATCAGTCTTACTGAAGCTTGGGCAATGTTGCGCCCGCGGCGCGTAAGAGTTCCGCCTTCAGACAGAACGCCCCGGTTCGGACATT
>JARYMD010000500.1 GCA_029907285.1 Verrucomicrobiota bacterium
CCGCAGCCTGAGAATCTTGGCCAATATGGACGACTTTCCAATTTGATCATATACAGGAGTCAACACTTCATCACGGACCAAGTGGAGGCGGATCGCTGTGGGCTTGGGTTGATCGAAAAAGAAGGCTGAAACCGCCTCTCGCACATTAGCCCTCAATTCCTCCCGAGTGTCCGCCCGGGTGAAGATATCGTATGACAAGCATTCTGCGACGAACCCGCCGTCGCTTTACTGCGTCACGCTGAACACGATTTCAATGCATTCATCCCAACCTTGAGCGGCGATTCGGCCAAACTTGGGCAAGACCTGCCGGGCCTTCCAGAGTCAACGGGCCAAAACCGGCCGCAACTTTTCGCTTGTCGTGCGTCGGCTGAGACCGCATAACCGCTTGCATGTTGATACCGACGTTTCTGAAGTCTGTGTTCCGGCGGGCGTTGCTGGCGGCTGGAATTGTTCCTGTTTGCATTGCTGCGTCTGGCGCTTCGATTGACGATTATCTGGGGCGGTGGGCGTTGACCATTCCTGGCGGCGGCGCCGGCTGGCTGGAAGTTCACCGTGAAAACGGCTGGTATGACGGCAGCATTTTGTGGGGCGGCGGAAGTGTAGTCCCGGTGTCGAGCGTTTTCTTCCAGGACAACGCCATGTACGTGACGCGAACCCGGGAAGTGAAACGAAAAGACAATTCTGGGAAAGTGGTGCGCACCCAGCAGTTCACTGAGATCATTTTCGCCAAGCTGGATGGTGACGTTCTGTCATGCACACATTCGAACCCGAGGGAAGATGGAACCGCCCTGGTCAGAGCCACTTTCACCGGGAAACGCATCCCGCCATTGCCGCCGGCACCGGACCTTTCCAAGGTCAAGTTCGGCGAGCCTGTTGTCCTGTTCAACGGAAAGGACCTGACAGGGTGGCGGTTGGTCGAGCCAAACGCTGCCAACGGCTGGCGCGTGGAAAACGGGGTGCTGATAAACAGGCCGGAACAGGAACCGGGCAAACCGCACATACAGTACGGCAACCTCAGAACTGAGCGCGAATTCGAGGATTTCAATCTCACACTCGAGGTCAAGGTTCCGCCAAAGGGCAACAGCGGGATTTACCTGCGCGGGATTTATGAGGTTCAGGTGGCAGACACGTACGCGCGGCCGTTGGACTCGCACAACATGGGGGCGATTTACAGCCGCATAACGCCGACAGTGGCCGCGGAAAAACCGGCCGGTGAATGGCAGTCATTCGACATCACACTTGTTGACCGGCATGTCACGGTGATCCTGAACGGCAAGAAGATCATCGATAACCAGCCGTTGCCAGGTTGCACCGGGGGCGCTTTGTGGTCGGATGAGTTTCGCCCGGGACCGATCTATCTCCAGGGCGACCACGAAGCGGTCGATTACCGAAACATCGTGCTGAGGCCGGTCGTCGCAAAGCAATAGTCCCATGGCTTCGCATCCCACTGCCCGCTTCGCTGGTGCGCGTATGATATTGCGGCGTGTTGGGATCGGCATTCTGATTCTGTTGGCTGTTGTTGTTTTGGCTCTGGGCGGGCGGTGCATATACGCGTATCGCGACCGCAATCCCGGTTATTCACTGAGGATTGAGATCGACGGCGCGGTTTCGGCAGCGAATCCGAAGCAGCTTCAGGCCGGTTTCGCCCGCGTCAAGATCACCCCGGACGTGTCGAATCCGAACCGGCCGGTGTGGCTTGCCGGGTTCAGCCAACACCGGGCTGCCACGGCTGTTCATGATGATCTATGGGCAATCGCTGCGGTCATTGACGATGGTCATACGCGTCTTGGCATCGCTGCGTTGGACGCCATCGGCCTGTTCAACGACGACGTGATCGAGATCAGGCGACGATTGCCGTCTGATTTGAAGCTCGCTCACACGCTGATTTGCGCCACGCACAATCACTCGACGCCTGATTTGATGGGGCTGTGGGGGCCGGACCTGTTCCACACAGGCGTTGACCCGGAGTATCGCAGACTCGTGATCGAGTCGGTGGTCAAGGCGCTGACCGAAGCGGCCAAAGCGCTGCAACCGGCAAGGGTCGCATTTCATGAGATTCAAGTGCCAACCGAGGGGCTGGTGGCCGACACGCGCAAGCCGATCGTGTTTGATCCTGACCTGCGCGTCATGCACTTCAAACGCGCCGATGGCGGCCAAACCATCGGAAGCATCGTCGCGTGGGCCAATCACCCCGAAACACCCTGGGGTAATAACACTGAAATTACGTCCGATTTCTGTGGATACCTTCGAGACGCGCTCGAAAAGGGAGTGGTTATCGACGGCCGAAAACTCGCGGCCGGGCTTGGCGGCATTCACATTTACGTCAACGGCGCAATTGGCGGCCTGATGACAACTCATCCGTCAACCATCGTGCGTGACCCATATCTTGACCGGGATTTCAAACAGCCGTCCCATGAAAAGGCAAGGGCGGTCGCACACCAACTGGTGAGCCGGTTGTTGCCGCGGCTCTCCGACACAAATGTTCAGGCAACGACGCACGCGCCGATTTCAATCCGCGCAAGGACTGTTCTGGTCCCCATGGACAACATCGGGTTCATGGCTGCGCCGGTGCTGGGTTTGATGGATCGCGGGCATACAGGCTGGAAACGCCTGCGCACAGAAGTGTCGCTGGTCACAATCGGCGACGCAAGCATCGCAGCTTTGCCGGGCGAGATATACCCGGAAATTGTCAATGGC
>JARYMD010000501.1 GCA_029907285.1 Verrucomicrobiota bacterium
GACTGGCATCGCTTTGGTATCCGATCCTGCTTGGGATTCTGCAGGGACAACAGAATTTCCTGTGGCTGGGTTGGCTGCAAATAATCAACGGGTTCGTCCGATTCGCCGGTGTGATAGTTATTGTGTGGTGGCTCGGCGGGTACGCTGCGGGTGCTCTTGCGGCGGCATTGTTCGCGTACGGCGTTGTATTGACAACCGCGGCATGGCTCGGAAAGAACGCGTGGATGGGCGCCGGCCGCCCGGTCGAATGGCGCAAGTGGCTGCGCCGCGTTGTACCCCTCACGCTCGGGCTGGCAGCCAGCCAATTCATGATGGCCGCAGACCAAATTGTGGTTCAAAGGCTCTTCGATCGTGAAGTAACGGCAAGATACGGCGCTGCCGGGATGATCGGCCGCGCACTGGTCTTCTTCACAGGCGCATTGGTGGCCGTGATGTTCCCAAAGATCGTCCGAAGCGTGGCGAAATCAGAAAAAACCGACGTTGCCGCCATCGCGCTTGCGACCACGGCGATAGTTGGCACGCTCGCAGGTGTTGTCTGCACGATCGTGCCAACGTTGCCGTTGAAAATCCTGTACTACTTTCAGCCCGAATACTGGTCGAGCAGCCAGCTCGTACCGTGGTTTGTCTGGTGCATGTTGCCTCTTACCCTTGCAAACGTGCTTATTAACAATCTGCTGGCCCGGGGCAGATTCGTCTGTGTGCCATGGCTGCTTCTTGTGGCGGCGGGCTATGGAGCGGCGCTTGTGTTGCGAGCCGACGAGTTCACTCAAGCCGAAATGTTCACGGCTTTCAAGATGGTGATTAGGACCATTGGGACTTTCAGCCTTCTTCTGATGGCAGTTGCGGCATTCTTTACGTGGCACCGGAGGACTCCAGCCGTTCAGGCCTCAGTCGCAGGCGCGGGTTCTCCACCAGCCCCGCCGCTGTAGCTGAGGACGGATGGCACGGATGGCACGGATGTGCAAGGAAATAACCCGCCTGGGCCCATTTCGCATTCCACTGCATTTCAATGCTGACGGTTGGACGTTGTAAGTTGAGCGTCGCACGTTGAGCGTTGAACCACGGAATACAGGGAATTCGCGTTTCCGTCCGCTCTGCAAGTCCGACCTGAGTGTTCCTGGGACGCCCCAGTTGCAAACCTCATACCCTCGCGAAAGACGCGGTGCACAAAGCGATGGCGCCGGGAGCGCGGCCGTCCTCGGCCGCATCAACACGACGACCGATCGTACACCGGTTTCGATCATGCAAATCCTGCGCCCGAACATTCACCGGTTGTGGGCGGGCAAGAATGCCCGCGCTCCTGCAGGCGCGTTGGAGAAAGCAACGGTGTCGGGAGCGCGGCCGTCCTCGGCCGCATCAACACGACGACCGATCTTACGACCCGGTACAATCAGGCAAATCCGACGCCCAAACATACACCGGTCGGGGGCGGGCAAGAATGCCCGCGCTCCTACAGCGCGTTGGAAAAAGCAACGGTGTCGGGAGCGCGGCCGTCCTCGGCCGCATCAACCCGACAACCGATTCTACACAAGTTTCAATCACGAGAATCTGGCACCCGCGGCTTCCAGAGAACATCAAGTCATTGCCAATCTTCTATCTATCTTCGACCCTCCGAAACTCCAAATAACGCGGGCGTTCAGCCCTTACTGTCGATGATCTGGCTCACAGCCTGGGGCATTGCCCCAGGCTGGTATGAATCGGGCCTTTGGCCCTTCTAACCGGGTGCGGACTCGCGACGGTGACTACAATGGAAACTCTTCTTGCTGCCTCCAGTCTCCTGTCTTCTGTTCCCTGCCACCATCCGGTGCGCAGGTCTCTGGACTCTGGTCCATGGTCTCGATGGTTTCCCCGCAGATTTCGGCATCACCCGCAGATTGACCCGGCAAGATATTCTGCGGCTCACGAAATCTGCGGCGACCTCGGCCGAGAATCAGAAGCAAACACAGACTTGCGCCAGTAAATCGCAACGACTGAGCAGACCAAGGCATCCAAAACTTCAGCCCGGGTGGATTTTCGGGGGCGAGACAACCCAGAGCCTGCCGAGCCGATTCCTGACCCGGCACCGGCGGATCAAGTCACCTTGGGCTGTTAGGTTTGCGCAACAAATGGCGTTGCCATGTTGGAACGACTTTGCCAGAGCCAAGGCCCACAGGGTTGGCATATTTGTAGTGCGACGGACGGCGAACCGATTTGGTTCCGGCTACGCCGGCTTGGGAAACGTGCGGGCTGAAAGCTGCTTATCGCGCTGCCTTCGGCCGCACACCGACACGGGTCAGGTCGATCTGCTGAAAACCGAGCTTGAGCGCCGGCGAATCCGCGCTCAGCCGGAAATTGTATCGCTGCGCATTCACAAACAGGGGGTCTGTTATCAATGATTTCCGGTCATGCCCGCGTTTCCGCCACTCCTCGAGAGTTGCGCCGGCGAAGCGCATGGTCTCCGGGTACGCCTCGGGCCGCGCGTCAAAGTATATGTTCTCGTCCATCACAAACTTGTCGTTTGACCAAGTGCTCCCCAGCAGGTCTCCGGAGTCAAAATAGACGATGTTCTTCTTGAAAACGAACGAGATGTGGTCTTCCTCCCGGGAGCGCATCAACTGATGTTCACGGTTGAAGGCGAAAATGTTGTTTTGGACGAAGTTTTCCCGGCCGTAATGCTGGTGGAATCCGGCGCTTTTGCACCGGTACACGACGTTGCT
>JARYMD010000502.1 GCA_029907285.1 Verrucomicrobiota bacterium
CGCCGAGTTCACCGAAGCCGAAGGAACCCCCGATTATGATCAGCCGACCGTACTGCAATTGAACGGTGTCAAGGCACGAAAAGTCCGGTTCGAAAACCTTGCGTCTTTCGGCACCGGTTCAACCGTTGGGATCAGCGAGGTTGTGTTCCGTGAAGCTGCATCCGCGCGTGCCGCGCCGCTCAAGCCCGAAGACGGTTCAACCAGCATCGGCATAAGACGGTCCGCGCTCGAATGGACCGCTGCCCCGGATGCAAGCACGTACAGTGTTTATCTGGGGACCAGCGCCGACGCGCTCAGGCGGATCGGAACAACAGATCAGCGCCGGTTTGAACTATCGGAGCTTAAGCCTGACACGACGTACTATTGGCGGGTCGATGCCGTGCCGGCTCGGGGCAGGGTTGTGCCGGGCAGGGCTGCAGCTTTTCGTACGACCGGATTGGTGGCCTGGTGGAAGTTCGACGAAACAACCGGCACTGAGGTTCCCGACGCGTCCGGTTGCCGTCACACAGCACAGCTTAAAGGCCCGGTAATGTGGGCGCCCGGAAAAGGCAGGTTCGGCGGCGCAATAGAACTTAACGGGTCAAGAGGTTATGTCGATTGCAAATCCACACCTGCGATGGAATGCCGCAGTGAAATGACAGTTTCGGCATGGATAAAGGTGCGCGAGTTCGACAAGCCGAACCAGGCGATCATCAACAGATCAGACAACGCATGGCGTATCGAACGCCATGGCGAACATGACCTCATCCGGTTTGTTTTGGCTGGGCCGAAGCCAGAGACCGGCGGCAAGACAAACCAGGTGGTCCTGGTTTCGAAACGGCCGGTGGGCGACGGTCAATGGCACCACATCGCAGCGGCGTATGATGGTCGGCGCGTCTCGCTTTACGTGGACGGCGTTGAAGAGGATGCCATGTCTGCCGCGGGGGAAATGCTGTCAACTTCGGCCGCCAATGTTGTCATCGGCGCAAGCATGTCTGAGCGCCAACACAATTTCAACGGGTGGGTCGACGACGTGCGTATTTACGGCTGCGCTATGAACAGCGAAGCAATTCAAGGGCTGTATCGCGCCAAGCCGGATTGATCAAGCTGCGGCTGGTTGCTTTGCGGGCTCGGGTTCGGTTCGTGGAGGTTCCTTGCCCAACAGAGCGAACAGAACGACCCAGAACAAAGCGAATATCGCAGGCGGGATGAAGAATCCTTTCCAGTTGTGTCTTTGGGCCTGCAAGTATTTGTCGCGAGTAACCGCAGTGCCGATCTTTTCGAAGGTGGCCTTCAACTCGGCCTTGGTGTATTTCACACCGCCTGCTTCCCACACTTCTGGAAGCTTGTCGAAGTCAACGGTGCCGTCCGCCTTCGTGTACTTGCCGAGGTGCTCGCCAAGGTTGAAAACAGTCTTGTCGCCGAGCAGGTATTTTACCGATTTTGCCAAATCGAGGTATCTCCACGCCGAGGTCTCCATTTCGGGGATGTGCCATGGCGGCAGAGCCTTGGGAGCTTGGCCGGGTTCGACTGCGACGGTCTTGGTGACTGCCGGGGCGCAGCGCTCAATTTGATAGCCGAACAGAGCTCCGCTCAGCACTTGGCCGATTCCGAGCAACAGAAATGCAAGCAGACTCTGGACGCTGGCCTTGAGATGCGGCGGCGCAACTCTGTCGCCAAACATGTAGGCCGCGGCATAGAGAAACGCATAGGCCATCCCGTGACAAAGAAGCCCGATTAACGCAAACTGGAATCCTTCAAATGTGAATATGAAATACCGCACCGCCCACGCGCTCATGCCAATAACAAGCACCCACTTCAGTCCGATGCGCGCAACACAGAATGCGAGGATCGCCATGAAGAAGAGTTCCGAAACCTGGTTCAGCGTGGTTAGAGCCACCGGCGCCGGGTAACCGTACTCGCTCAGGTATGCAACCACAGAGGGGAAGAAATAGTTGCTGCCAAATATGCTCACCATGAACGCGGAAAGAACGAAAACGGTGAACACGGGCGACTTGAACATTGCTAATGCACCCAGGCCGAAAACGTCCGTTTTGCCTTCTTTTGACGCGCCTTTGGGCGGCGTGTCAGGAAGAGTGAAAGAATACAGCCCCAAGAGAATTCCACATGCGCCCCCGATGAAGAAGAATGTCGGCCTCGCAGCGCCGCCTGCGAAAACCTCGACCACCAGATTAACCAAAATCCAGCCCAATGTGCCGAATATGAAAACCTTGGGCGCTGACGCTGAATCCGGAATATGCTTGAAAACAACAGTGTTGATCAGCGGGATTGATGGCATGTAGCAAATCCCCGACAGAAGCATCAAAACCATCAGCGGACCAAATGGAACCACCACTGCGCCCCCGGCCGCCCTCGTTTCTGCGCCGGCACAGACAAACCCACAGGCCAGCAGGGCCGCCCCCGAAATCAGGTGTAACAGCCCAAGCATCTTTTGCGCAGAAAAATACCGGTCCGCTATCGGCCCGATGAACATTGGCGCGATGATTGCGCCCCATGGGATCGCCATGTAAAGGTACCCGATGTGCAAACCGCTCATTTTCCCGTTCAGGTAACCCCCGAGAGCCAAAGACCAACTTCCCCAAATCGCAAATTGCAGCAGGTATCCCAACTGCAACCTCGGGTAAATGCCAGACACCTTGTTGTTTGTCATTCTGAACTCCTCTTGCTTGTTGGTTGAGTTGAT
>JARYMD010000503.1 GCA_029907285.1 Verrucomicrobiota bacterium
CCACTCCAAGACCTTGTGAAGTGGTGTGCGGCTCATGGTCGGGCGCTGGACGAGGCGGCTCGCAGCGCGTATGTGGCGGACAAACTCCGTGCCCGTGACGCGGCGGGCCGGGAATCCCAAAAGTGAGCCGAAATTTTGGTCTGAGTTTCTCATTACAAGACAAGATGAGCACAGTGCGAATTGCCATAATCGGGTGCGGCAGCATTTCGCTGCAGAACCATGTGCCGGGAATCCGGCTCTGTCCGGAAGCGAAGTTGGCGGCGTTGTGCGACTCTGACCCGATGGCGTTGGATCGGGCCCGCCAGCAGACGGGCGTTGCCGTTTGCGAGACTGATTACGCGGAAATTGTCAGGCGCGACGATGTGGATGCGGTGATCATCGCGACGCCAAACCACATGCACGCGCGGATTGCGCTTGCGGCGGTTGCGAACGGGAAACACGTTCTGTGCGAGAAGCCGTTGGCGCTTACGGGCGTTGAAGCTCTGGCGATGGCCGAGGCGGCCGAGAAGGCCGGTGTGCGGCACATGACTGCTTTCACATACCGTTTTGTTCCTGCGATGCGGTATTTGAGGCATCTTGTTCGGCGGGGCGATCTGGGGGAGCCGTACCACTATCGCTCATGCCGTTTGCAGGATTGGGGGAAACGGGACCTTGGCTGGCGGCAGATCAAGTCCATGGCAGGCACGGGCGAGTTGGGAGACATGCTGAGTCACAGAATCGATTTTGCGCACATGCTGGTTGGACCGTTCGCGAGGGTTGTGGGGGCAATGAAACGGCTGGTTCCAATGCGGGGAGGAGTGGCGAACGAGCTTGAGGATTGGGTTGCTGTTCTTGGGGAATTCAAGAGCGGCGCGACCGGTGTTTTGGAGAGCAGCAAGGTTGCGAGCGGGCGCAACGAGAGCTGGCGAAGCCTGGATTACGTGGAGATCAACGGCAGTGAAAGGAGCTTTGTTTTCATGACCGGCTCATGGGACCGTCTGCAGGTGGGAAAGGTTGGCGGGCCGGGGCTTGAAGAGATTCCGGTGCCGGAGGAGTACTGGCGCTGGCCGGGGAGCACGCGCGACCCGCGGGAGCACGATCCGCTGGTGGCTTTCCGATACGATCAGATTTGGGAGTTTGTGGATGCGATACGGCATGGGCGGGCTTGCGATGCGACCTTTTATGACGGGGCGCGGGTTCAGTTGGTCATGGATGCGGTGGTTGAATCTGCGCAAACGGGAAAGTGGGTTGAGATTGGGGAGAAATGATTGGCGGGACCGATTTCGTTTGTTTCCAGGGAATCTGTTTGGTGACGGGGTGGGTTGCTGGGGAGCGCTGACTGCAGGCCGATGGTCACGGAGTGCGGACTACCAACTGCGGCATGCGGGCGGCGGGGTTTGAGTTTGGGTTGTCAGGGGTCAGTTGGTTTACCGTTGATCCTTGGGATGCATGTGTGGCAGGGTGTTGGGCGGTGACTCGGGACATAACATTTGGTATTATTATTGCTATACTCTTGATCTGAGTTGGCGGTGTCATGGACCAGGATCGGCTTCAACTACAACGGCTTGAGCTGAAATACCAGATCAGCGAGGATCGGGCTTTGGCAATACGGGATTTTGTCAGGTCCTACCTCGAGCTTGACGAGTATTCAGTGGACAAGCCGAATTACTCGTACCGGATACACAGCTTGTATTTGGACTCGGACGAGATGCTGACGTACTGGGAGACGATCAACGGGGTGAAGAACAGGTTCAAACTTCGGCTTAGATACTATGATGATCGGCCTGATTCGCCGGTGTTCTTCGAGATAAAGCGCCGGATGAACGACGCGATACTGAAGCAACGTGGCGGGGTTCGGCGGCCGGCTGTGGAGTGGCTGCTTGCGGGGCACATGCCCGAGCCGGAGCACCTGCTTTCGCCCGACAATGCGCGGCAGCTTGTGGCTTTGCAGCGTTTCAGTCATCTCATGTTGAGCATCAGGGCATCGCCCAAGGCGCATGTGACATATTTTCGAGAGGCTTGGGTGAGCACGCACGACAATTCGATTCGCGTGACGATGGACAGGAATGTCTATTGTTCGCCTGAATTCACGGCATCGCTGAGAACGGACCTGCGGAATCCTGTGAAGCCATTTGGCAACAGCGTGATTCTCGAGTTGAAGTTCACTGCGCGGTTCCCGAACTGGTTCAGGGAGTTGATAGAGACTTTCGATCTTGTGCGTGGCGCTGCGGCGAAGTATGCCGATGGAGTGGTGATGCTGGGCGTGGAGATGTTCATGCGGCGCCGGAATCCGCATGCGCACGGAGAAGGGGAGCCGCCGGGAGCTGCGATTCCATCGTGGACACTGAGGCGCGGTTTGGTATAAGAATTGGGTCGGTTTCTTCGATTTGATCGGCTATGGATTGGTTTTTCAGAGGCGATTATGCGGCGACCCCTGTGAGCGTGCCGCTGGTGATATTGGGGTTGCTGCTTGCGTTTTTGGGCGGGCACGCTTTGGCGTGGGTTTACATGTTCACCCACAGCGGGCTTTCATATTCGCGTTCTTTTGTGGGGTCGCTGGTTGTGATACCAACGCTGACGTCCGGGGTGATGATGGTGTTGTCCAACAATCTTGTTACTGCATTTGGGATGATGGCCGTGTTTGCGATCGTAAGGTTTAGAAACATTCTTCGGGACACTCTTGACACGAGCTTCATTCTGGCG
>JARYMD010000504.1 GCA_029907285.1 Verrucomicrobiota bacterium
TGTTTCCGTAAGGCCCAAAGTAAAGTGCGTTCGCTTTGAGCATTCCGTTCAAGGCGGACTTGGTCGCGCTGTAGGCGACACGGTCGGGTGTGCTTGCGAAAGCCATGATTGAGGAAGTGTAGATGATTCTGCCCCAGCGCCGTTCTTTCATGCCTTGTGCCAGCGCACGCGTGAGAACCATGGCGCTTGTAACATTCAACTCGAACAGCGCGTCCCAGTCTTCATCGCGGATTGCGTCTGCCGGCTTTGGGATGTTCCAACCGGCGTTGCAGACGAGAATGTCGATTTTGCCCAGACTCGCCACAGCCTCGCGCGCGAGCCGCTCTGTTTCTTTGCGTTTGCCAACGTCCGCCACAATGGGTTCAACGTGGGCGCCGGTTTCAGATGTGATCTCCGCTGCAGATGAGTTGGCTTGGGACTCGTTCCGGCCGCAAATTGCAACAGCAGCACCGGCCTGGGCGAAAATGCGTGCCATGGCCTTGCCCAAGCCTCGAGTGCCACCGGTAATCAGCGCGGCACGTCCTCGCAAATCAAACGGTGTGTTTTCGTACATGGTTGGGACGGACTCAACGAACCAGACTTCAGGGGTAATTCGGCCCATTCATTGCCGTAGCCTTCAGGGCCAACTGGCCTCGCATGACCAAGGCTTTGAGCCGGGTGTTCAACCCTGTGCACAAACTTCCTGAATGAACTCGCGGCATCGCTTCAGGCTGCGCTCAAGCTCGCTTTTTTGATAATCCTGTTCGGCCGCCTGACGGTTTACGCCTTCGGGCGGCCTGAACGGCGGAACCGGTTTCCCCTTCTTTGCCAGGGCGAGGAAACGCGCAAAATCGGCCGCACGCGCCCCGGGCCAAACATCCCAGAATCCGGGCTTCAAGTATGGGAAATCTACTGAGAAGCCGGAGATGATCTCCGTGTGTACGCCGACGCCCGGGCATCGCTTGTAAAGGCGTGCGATCAGGGCCTTGGTATCGGTGCAACCTTCGCCGATGGCTGTCCATGCGACCTTTGCGCCGTCCTCGTATTCCCAGATCATCGAGTCACGCAGATGGGTGCAGACGATGTACGGTGCCAATCGCTCGAAACTGTCCATTGGATCCTCGAGTGTCCATGTTGCATTCCCAGAATCAAACGTAACACCCACGTAGTCCTTGCCCGCGGCTTCGACCAGGGTGACCAGTTCATGCGATTGCATATCGCCTGCATGGTTTTCTATCGCAATTTTGACGCCTGCGTCGAGGGCGCGGCTCCGCACTGATTGACAAACACGGACGGTGTCTTCGATTCGTTTTTCTATGCCGCCGGGGGTTCGCCTGTCATCCCGCGTACCCAGGACGCACCTGAACACAGGGGATTCGAGAGCTTTTGCGAGCCGAATGCCGAGCGCGAGGTGTTCCTCCGCGGTACCCCATGTGTTCCGAAATGCACGCGATGTGGGACATATGCTCCACGACCCCAGTAGCAGATCGACCCCTTTGTCTCTCGCGCGCGACCTCAGGTCCTTCAGGTACGCGTCCTCGAAAGACTCGAGAGCGTCAAGATTGGTGATGAAAACCGATTCAACGCCGATCTCCGCTGCGTACTCGATCAAACGCGGTGCTTTCCAACCGAAAGCGCGGATTGAAAAGTTGTCGAAACCGAGTTTGATCTTGGTTCGTGGCTGTTGAGCGTTTGCGTTGATTCCGACCGTGGCGGCGGCGCCGGCCAATGTCAGAGATGACATAAAATCCCGACGCGTCATTCTGTGTTCCGATGACATGTTTGGCATGGCTGCATTCAAAGTGCCGATGTTTTACTGAGCATTGAACCGGGTCAAGAGGGGTAGCCGACTGTTTGGGCGAAAAGCAAGCGTTTTTCGGGCCCAAGGCCAAGCAATTTACCCAGCGCTTCGCGGTTGCAATTGTGAAACCAGGCCGCGAGTCCGGTCGAGGCGGCAAAAAGATAAACGTTCCCCGCGATCATTCCGGTGGCCACTCCGTAGTACAACTTCTGGAATTCGGGGTCTTTCAAGCGCGGTTCTTGGAATGGTGCCTTTGCGTATTTCGCGAGGTCTGCAACATATACAAGCCGCAGTGGCGCTTGTGCGCCTGTGCCCGCGCGTCCGCGCCCACCAACATCGGCCCGATGATCGCCTGCCGCAACTGGGATCAGGCGGTGTGGCACGGCGTCGTACAGATAAACGCCGGTCGCCAGGAACGCGTATATGTCAATCTCTTGGGAATTGCTCGCCGTGGCAGCCGTGCGCCCAACAGAGCCGCGCGGGCCATTTTCTCTGTTAACACCAAACGCAGCCCACAGAACATTCGATAGCACCTGCAGCGGCAGGTCTTTCGAGCTGATATCCCGAATGGTGCGGCGGTCTTTCAGAGCAGCTAGAACCGATTTGCCGCCGTCGGTCTCAGGTTTTGGCAAGACGATTGGAGAAATGCTTTGACCGCTTTGGGCAGTGTCTTGAGCGAGTTCTTTGGGACTTGCCGCCAGCGCGGCCAGGGCTGGCAGCGTCTTGACGAATGAGCGCCTGTTCACGGCCGGTGCCTATCACAGGCACTTCGGCAAGTCAAGGCTCGACTCCGCGTGTAAGTATGAGCGTCACAAGGTATGGCGAGCCGCAACCAGGACAGACAGTCCGCGTAAACGCGGAGCTCTGGGAGCGATTGGTTGTCCTGCACGTCGGG
>JARYMD010000505.1 GCA_029907285.1 Verrucomicrobiota bacterium
AGTCGTGATGCAGCGCCAGCAGTTCGCTGGCAAGGGCGAGACCTTCAGCCGCCTGTTGCGCTGACAATGGTTCGGTCCCCCCCTTTGAAAAAGGGGGGTTAGGGGGGATTGCTGAACCAGCCGGAACCAGCGCCAGCGCGTCGCGCAACACACCACCGCCCAGCGCGGTCAGGTCTCCTGCTGCAGCTTTCAGTTTGGCAACTTGCGCCGCAGCTTGGATTGCAGACCGGAGGTCCGTGCCCAGCCAGCACGGCCACCCAATGCCCAACCCGCGCAATAGTTCCTGAAAATAGGCCGACCACGAAATTGCCACCGCAACGTTGCCCACGGCGTATTCAAGAATCAGGTCCCACCCGATTATCCATGCAACCAACTCGCCCAATGTCGCATAAGCGTATGTGTAGGCCGATCCCGCCACCGGCGCCATTGCCGCAAACTCCGCATAGCATAACGCCGCAAACCCACATGCGATTGCCACCAACACAAACGAAACTGCCAGCGCAGGACCTGCGCCGAGATGTTGAGACCCGCCCGCTGCAGCGCTCCCAACAGTCGAAAATATCCCCGCGCCAACAATCGCGCCAATCCCCAATGCCGTCAGTTGCACCGGCCCAAGACTCCGCTTCAGGCGGTACGCGGGCGATTCCGTGTCCGCCACCAGCCGATCGAGTGATTTGCGCCGCAAACAACGCTCCCAGATCGATGCCATGCGCAGGCGTTCTACATTGAACCAGTTCGTTTTGCCAGCCACATCGCATCCTGCCTTCCGTGAACCTTCGCACCAAACCTGGGCGCGCACTCAGCCCCGCGCCGAATGAATAGTGTGCCAGGCACTTTGTTTGTTCATGAACCCCCGCATACAGGTAGGGCGCGCCGTCCTCGGCGCGCCGAATGCATTATCACACGCCCTGATTCCGGCTCGCTGGGACAGCGAGCCCTACCTTGCATGAAATCTTGCATGGAGTTTTTCATTTCCGCGTAAACGCGGAACTCGGGCAGCGATCGGTTGTCCCCGATTTGGGGCGATGCCACGTCCGCGGCCGTTAGAGTCCCGCCTTTAGGCGGCTCTTAAATTGAGCAATCATTGGTGCAGTGAATTCTTTGAACGTTGTACGTTGAGTGTTGCACGTTGAACGTTTTCGGGCAGACGACCCGCCGGATGAAACGATCAGAACGCTCAACGTCCAGCGTTCAACAACGTAGCGCTCATCAGCGGTCGCAGTCGCCGACTCGGGGCTACTCAGGCACTTTGGTTCTCCGGTTACGCCGGGCTGCGAGATATGCAGGCCAGGTAAGAATCTGTTGCAGCGCGGTCGTAGTCTGATTGAATTGCCCGGAGTCTTATGGGGCGCCCACTCAAAATCGCTTTCATCGGTTGCGGCGCGCGAGGCTGGACTTACGCGCAGCTCATGATGCATCACCCCGACAGGTTTCAACTGGTCGCTGCTGCTGACCCTGTTAGAGAACGGGTCGAGCGAATTCGAAAGCTGTCGGCCACCCCCGATTTTGCCCAATTCTCGGGCGCAGATGAATTGCTCGACGCAAGCAAACTTGCCGATGTGGTCGTCATCGCTACTCAGGACAACGACCATTACCTTCCATGTCGGCGCGCGCTCGAGCTCGGCTACAATGTGCTCCTTGAAAAACCCATAGGCACACGCGTCGAGCAGGTGATTGATATCGAGCGGCGGGCCAGAACCACCGGCCGCCGCGTCATGGTCTGCTTCGTGCTTCGGTTTGCCGCATTCTACCGCAAGGTTAGGGAAATCGTCGCTTCGGGGGAACTGGGCGAGATCGCTTCCATCCAGGCCAGCGAAGGCGTCATGCCGTGGCATCAGGCACATTCATTCGTGCGCGGCCACTGGGCTGTCAGCGCTCGCAGCTCGCCGATGATTCTCTCCAAGTGTTGTCATGACATGGACATATTGCATTGGCTCGTAGGGCGGCCCTGCCTCAGTGTGGCCAGTTTTGGATCGAACCGGGTCTTCCGCCCCGAGAACGCCCCGGCCGGCGTGCCGGCGCGCTGCACCGACGGTTGTCCGTTCAGTGATCAGTGCCCTTACAACGCCATCAGGTACACGACAGACCAACGGAACCCGTGGCTCGGAATGGTGTACGACCGCGCCGCCCACGCCACAACAGATGAAATCCTTAACTGGCTCCGCAAAAGCCCCTGGGGACGATGCGTGTACCGATGCGACAACGACGTCGTTGACAGGCAGGTGCTCGCGATGGAGTTCGAGGACGGCATCACCGCCACTTTTACAATGACCGCATTCGAGAACGGCAGACACATCGAGGTGTATGGCACCCGCGGCGTGCTCAAGGGCGGGGAAACTTACCGCAAGCACTTCGGCTCGCACATTGTCGTTATTCCTCATGAAGGCCAGCCAAAGCGTTACACGGTCCAAGCCCAGGACGGCGGATATGAACTCCACGGCGGCGGCGACGCAGGATTGATCGACGCTCTCTACGATGAAATGACCAAGCCTCCCAGCGAACCGCTCGAGGCCGGCATCGATTCAACTGCCCACAGCCATATCCTCGCTTTCGCAGCAGAGGAAGCCAGAATCACACGGCGCACCGTTGATCTCGCGTCGTTCATGAAAGAAAAAGCACGCCCCACAACGATCGAAAACCATCCTTAGCCCGCATATTTCCCAGCCCGGCGTAG
>JARYMD010000506.1 GCA_029907285.1 Verrucomicrobiota bacterium
GCAGTATGTTGTTGTCCAAACTCACCCGCTCCGGATTTGCCATCCCAAGCGCAAAAGCGGCGAGCAATGCCCCTGCAATGGCCGGCAACAAGAGCCACTGCCCGCCGAGTCCGAACAAACTGCCAAAAACCGCCCCGGCCAGAGCAGCATGCGCCACACAGACACCCAAAAATGGAATCCGCATGCCGACAATGAACGTGCCAAGCGCGCCGCTCGAAGCGCCGGCCAGAGCGCCTCCAGCCATGACAGGCGCCCAATAAACAAGGTCAATCATTTCGGTGCACTCCGGGTACCAAAGCGTGCCTGCCCGCTTCGTGCCATGGACGCAGTCCGTCCCCGTAAAGCTCAGTCACGCGTGTTTCCGTGAAAACTTCCTCCGGAGCCCCATCTGAAACCAAACGGCCGGACTCGAGGAGCGCGACCCTGTGGCATGATGGAGGCAACACTTCGAGCTCATGGCATACCAGCACAACACTGATGCGAGTCTGCGTGTAAATCTGGTCTGTTGTCTCGACGATTTTTTCCCGCCAGCCGAGGTCGAGGTTCGCGGTTGGTTCATCCAAAAGCAACAACTCCGGTTCTTGCACCATTGCGCGCGCGATGATTGTCTTTCGTTGTTCACCGCCGGAAACACCGCCAAACGGCCTGTCGGCAAGCGATGCCAGCCCGAGCCGATCGATCCATCGGTCAACAATCTCCCAGTCTCCGCGGGTCAGTCGTTTGAAAAGGCCAATCCGCGCCGTCCGCCCAATAGCCACGACCTCGCGCACCGTCAATGGAAGCTCGCTCCGCGCGGGCAACAGTTGAGGCACATAACCAATCCTCCTGCGAAGCATTGCCAACCTTGCGCCCCGCAAGTCACGGACGTTTTCGCTCAACACGACGACTTGTCCCTGCGCATGCTTGACAAGCCCGAGACAAACCCGCAACAGCGTTGTCTTGCCCGCGCCGTTCGGCCCCATCAACGCAACAATGCCGCCCTGCTCGACACACAAACAGTCAACGTCGAGCAAACAACGCCGGTCTGCATTCACCGTCACAGCGCGCAAATCAATCACATTCACAGCCGCCATGTTCCGCAATGCTTTCAGTGGACTTTTCTTGCCAAAAAGGGCCTCTCCGTGAAGCGGACACCGCATCTTGGCGATGCGAGCAAGGTGCCAGCACCGGCGGCAACCTGTAGGGCGTCATCGACGTCGCACGCATGGTCGGTCTGAAATTGAGGCTACCCAGTGTCATCTTTTGACACCCTCAAGGAGCCTGTCAAGGTTCGCCATCACCATGTTATCAAACGATATTGCGCCGTCCCTTGGCATCGGAAAATTCTCAAAAACCACCACACACGCCTTCAGCCGAGCCGCCAGGGCGTCAGCAGTGCGCCTGCCTTCAGGCAGATTGGCGATAACAACCTTTGCGCTGGCAAGTTTGCCAGCCTCCAATGCATCGTTGATCTCCCTTATGCCAGCGGTGTCTGCTGCGCGAAATACCGCCACGACATTGAGCCCAAGCCATTTGCAAAATGCTTGTTGGTGATGGCTCGCAATAACCGGCAGTCCAACCAGGCCAGCCCTGGCGACGCGGTTCGTCACTTCCGCCGACAACGCTGCCAGACGCGATTTGATGTCGCGGAGCCGCGATTCCGCCGCGGCCTCGTCAAGCAAACCAGCCGCAACCAGATGTCGCGCCACCTGTTCGCACGCCAAGAGGTAAGTCTCCGGTTGGCCCATACCCCCGCCCAAAGCAACTTCACAAATGCGCGGCTTGTTCTCGCTGCCCGGGTTCAGCCTCGCATCCAGAGATTTCTGGAAATCAAAGCGCAAGAGAATCCGGCACGACCGCAGCTTTTGGACTTCGCTGGGCCGGATATCAAAATGGCCCGGGCAAGTGCCTGGTTCTGCGAGCCTAAGAAAACCTGCATTTGTCCGGAGGAGGTCTGAGGCGGCGGCCTCGAGGTAGGAAGTGGTGGTGGCGATAGCGGGCTCTTTGCCATTGCTCTCCTTCCGGCTGCAAGCGCTCAGCCACAAGGCAAGTGCAGACAGAGCAATTGTGCAAAAAACGCGAAACTGCATCCGGCACCTAAAGACTTGAGATTTGAAGGCCTTCCCTGTCTGCCATGCGCATGATGACACCCGAGTCCCCCGAATGCTTGTACCATGTGGATGAGCTCAGAGGCGCTTTGCTGCTCTGGCTTTTCTGGCTGGGCCAGCGCGGGCCAAGACTCCAGACCACCCACTTGACCGGGCTGGTCTTCGGGTCACCGTAATAGCTTCCAACCGGGCCGTCCAATTCAGGATACGTGCCCGGCACCCAAAGCTCGTAGTTGCCGACCGGATCACCATTCAGCAGTTGCGGCCCCGGCGCCGCATATTTGTACGTGTGCCCTGGCGCAAACGGGTCTTCAAGGTCCGCTTGTCTGCCGGCTTTCTGGCTGCGAGGAAGGTACCGTTGCTCGCTGAGTTCAACGGGCAATTGGCACCAATGCTCAGACAGGTCCGAATTGCAATTGACCCGGACGGGCGGGACACGCCCGGAATTGTCGTCGCTGTACATTTGCAGAGCGAGGCCAATGCCGTACAACTCTGCGTGCACCTTGATTACCCGCGCCTTTTCCCTTGCGCGCGCCAGCCCGGGAAATCCAAGGCTGGCCAGCATGCCAATAATCGT
>JARYMD010000507.1 GCA_029907285.1 Verrucomicrobiota bacterium
GTTCGGACCTGAGTCCTTGGTAATCAGGCTGAGTTGTGCGAATTGGTCTCATTGCAAATTCCGGCTCAACGATGTCCATGCGGCGGGATTGGGAAGTCTGAGCCCGGAAATCTCACCCGCCAACGCCCGAGATACACCCATGCCTTCAATCTGGTGAGATTTCCGGGCAGGAACAAAATGCATTTTCAAGCGGGCAGATTTGCGCATTTGCGTTCTGGCGCTGACGGTGACAACAGGTGTGTAACAGGTGTGTGTCTGGTGGGTCGGGGAGCTGCTTGGGATTCCAGATTCCCGCGAGCTTCTACCAAACCCTTATGTTTGTTCTGCCAGTGCGGAGCGTTTCGAACGGGCCCGGGCCCGGGTTTGTCGCGTTTCGCGCTTTCCCCAAATAGTCGATGTCGATTGCCAACGGGGAATCGTCCGGGGCGACGTACGGCACCTTGGATACCCGAGGCTTGCCCAACAGCGCGCTGGTAACCTGGGAAGTCCGCGATCGCAGCACGGTTTTATCCATGGTGATATCGAGTTCGACGCGGCCTCCTTTTTGCGCGAGTGCTGGCTTCGGATCGAACTCGTTCAAAACGATCGCATCCGGTTCATTTTTCCACGGGCGGGCTCCGTTCAGATAGACATTGCCGCGTGTCATGATCGGGAATTCGCGCCAGTCATAGACCCACAGACCGTAGCCGCCGGTCCATTGCGGGTCTTTGGAAGCGGATTGCTCTGCAGTTGCCGTTGCGCGGCCCTTGCCGATGAAGATGTTGTTGAAAAACCGATCGTCGCCGCCGTGGATGTTGGTCAGTCCGGCCACCGCCGTGCTGTGGGCCGGGTGCCACGGCGTTTCGCGGCTGAGTTCGGGCCGGCTGATTATTCGCCCGGCGAACAGGTTGTGCGCGTAAGCGCCGCCTTCGGACATGTCAAGCAAACTGACCTGCGAGAGAAATATGTTGTTGTCCACGAGGAACGGCCCGTGGTTGACCTCGACGAACAAATCCTGGCCGGCATTATCATGAAACAGGTTCCGGGTGACGCGCGTGCCCTGGGCCATCCAGTCGAGCCATAGCCCGAGGCAGGTTTGATAGATGTGATTGCCGCTGATCGTGGTGTCGATCGCAGCATGAAACTTGATGCCTGCCATCTCCGCCCCGGAGAAAAGCCTGCGCACATGGACGTGATGGATGGTGTTGCCGGACACTGTGCTGAAGGCCGCGCCAAGGCTCCCCACAATCCCAGCCTGTTCGCAATGGGAAATCGTGTTGTTGCGGACGATGTGGTGGCCGATGGTGTCCCTGTTCCAACCATTGGCAAGCGCGCGTTCGATTGTTTTCACGTACCCTTCGGCGGTGTTCGCCGAGGTGTTGTCGTACTGATCGCCGTACTTGCCGAGTGAAATGCCGGAGCAAACCGAGTGGCTGATGACATTGTTTTCGATGATCCAACCTTTGCTCCAGTGCGTCCCGATCAAACCGATCTGTTCAGCGGTTGGCGGTGCCCATGGCGTCGCTGCGTGGCGCATAATGAAACCCCGAACGGTGATGTAATTCCGACCGGGCCGGTCAGGATAGAAAACCGTGCGCCGAACGTTGATCTCGACCAATTGCTTGTCCGGGTCAACGCCCGGGAACTGGGCCCAAATTGTCGTGTTCGAGCCGTCCACTTTTGCGAACCAGAGCGCACTGGACGCCGATGCCGCGTTTCCGCTCTTGAACACCAAGCAAACAGTCCTGACACCGCTCAAAGGCTTGATCTTGGCCGTGAACGAAGACCACGACTGCCAATCGCCGGTGTTGGGGACAGCGCAGGTCCCGAGCAATTCGCCTTCGGGATTGTCCAAATGCACCTCAATCAGCCCCCCTTGCGCCGCCGACGCAGCGCGGAACTCAATCTGCGTCGTCCGCTTGCCAAAATCGACGCGGTCGTATCGCGCCCAATCGCCGTGCTCGATCCAGCCGATGCATTGGCCGCCTTCGGAGCATTGCGCCGTTTGAACGCCCTGTTGCGCAGCAAAATCGGCCGCCGCAGTCTTGCTGCTGCGCCCGGTGTTTGCGACAGGCCGGAACCACGCCATGTTCAGCAGGTACTGGCCAGCCCCGCCCGAAGCGGTCTTGCCCCGGCCGAACAGCTCGTCCAAGCTGGCTGCTTCTGTCAACCAGTCGCCGTCCAGATACACAGCGCCCGTGTGATGCTCACGACCTCGCGGATCAAACCAATCACCGCGAATCAGGTCGCGATACGGATTGAAATCGCCGAAGAACGTGTTTGGGATGACCACCTGCCAGACGTCGCCTTCGACCTTTTTCCAGCCGCGGATGACTTCGGAGCCTTTGATCTCGACCTTTGCCCCGGGGGCTGCCTGATACACGATGCGGCGGACGTCCGAGTCGCCGCCGCGCGGCGGGTTGACTCGCTCGCGGTACACCCCTTCATGTACAGTGACCACATCACCGGGTTGCGCGACCCGAGCCGCAGCGGAAATCGTCTTGAAAGGTCGGCGCGCCGACCCGTCGTATCGATCGTCGCCGTTGCGCGCGGACACGTGTAACTCGGCTGCCATGAGCGGGACAAGACCACAAGTCACCCAGACAAAGAATAAGATGGAGCGCATGCCCAAGTTTTTGGCTCGAATCGGGCCCAAGACAAGCAGTTTCGTGCAGCAAGCTG
>JARYMD010000508.1 GCA_029907285.1 Verrucomicrobiota bacterium
GCCCGGCGTGGCAGAGGGCGTTGGTCAAGGTGCGCAGGCACCGAGTCTCTGCCCGTCAGGCGACTTTGGTTCCGGCTACGCCGGGCTGGGAAATATGCGGGCTAACGCCACACCGAACAAAATGCATTTTCAAACCAGCGGATTTCCCGCACGTTCGCGCCGTCGTCCACACTCATGGTTGTTTTTCGGTCGCACACAGGTTCAAGGCTTGTGCGCCGGAACGTTCTTGATGTGAAAGTGCACGCTCTGGTTTTCCGTTGTATTTACCGTTGTAATCAACCAGACAATCAGATTGATAACACACTCACCCAGCATGCGCTCTCCTAAAAAGGCTGGGAAGGCGGCGGTTCGGTCGGCACAGAACCGCGGTCGGAGTCGGTCTGCCCAGGTTGCTGTTGCCTGGCCGCGCGGCGGGCCTTCTTCTTCTGCTGCTGGAGGCGAGCGCGATCCTCGATGGACATCACGATTTCAGGGGCGTACCTGCGGAAGCGCCGGAAGTAAAGCACCTCGATGAACTGGGGCAGGGGCAGCTTCCACGGTTCTTGCTCATGGTTGTCGAGCTTGCCAAGTTTCGCCGGGTTCAAGCCCAGCTCGCGCGCCATCTGGACCCGGGCGTGGGACAGGTGGTGCCTGCGTCGCGCATCCACCCACGCCTGTAGTTTTGCGTTTAACCTCTTCACCTTGACGCCTCTCTGATAATGCGTGCTCGAACGTGTCCTTGCTCTGCGGGGCAACGACATTTCGTCACTCGGCCGCATGCGGCCGACCATGCGTTCGAATTCCAACATGAAACCAAACCGGTACACCCACGCCTCGCACAGGGAGCCACTATGCAAGGTCACAAGTCGCTATCAAGCTGTATAATTGCATTGCCACGCATGCGCAGACGAGTGCTGCGCTCAAGAAAAGGACCCAGAAGGAACGAGAGGAAAACTTTGAGCCTGGCAGTTTATTCGTCACGCCCGGGCCAATGCAGGTGTCTGTGAAGAAAATCAAACGTGCCGACGCCATTGATCGTGTGCGGACCGTCGAAAAACTCGATTTCAGTTCTGTCGCCGAAACCGAGGCTGACGTAATGTTTCCTGACCCTGGCGAATTCATAAGCGACCCATTCATCTGGAGCCACGCCATCTTTGTGTCCGCGTTCAACCATGAACGGCCGCGGAAAGATCAGCCACGCCAGCTCGGCGTGGTTGAACGTGTTGGCCAGGTTCCACTCCGGCATGTCGTATTCGGGTGTCCAGAGATATGAATACTGGGCCCTTGCTGACACGTTTTTCCACACCCACTCGTTGAAATCAGCCGAGCAAATGCTCAGGCAATACCGCGGGACAAGCGGCGGGATGCGCAACGCGGTTTTCCCGCCATAGCTCAGGCCGTAAAAGCCAATCCTGTCCGGATCAACAAAATCAAGTGTTGCAAGCCAGTCGGTGATCACTTCGTGCTGCCGCAATATGAACGACCATAGGGTCAGCCCGAGAGGTTGCGATTTCCTCAGCAATTGGCGGAATCGCGTCCCGCCAATGTAGGGATTCTGCGGCGCGAATGTGACAAACCCACGCTCTGCCAACCGCCACGCAAACGCATGGTACGCCGGATTGTCGATCCTTGGGTCTGCCACATCGCGCGGGCGGCCTTCGAGACCGTGTTGGCACACGACAACAGGGCGGCGTTCACCCGGTTTGATGCCTTTCGGCACCACGAGAATTCCATACGCAAACACATCATCGCACACATCCAGCATCACCTCGTAACTGCGGCAGTTGTTGGTTTCGAACAAGAACCGGGAACGGGGATTTGGCGGGCGGTTTGGAGCTGTCAGCACACCAATGACGTTGGTTCGCAGAAAAGCCCTGTACTCCTCTGCGCTGAGCTGGAACGCCTCCGGCCCTGTGAAATCACAGCGCTTCCAAAAGTCACGTCTGGCGTACTCGGCCTCGCGCATCAAGTGCTGCGTGTCTTCAAGTATTTCAAGATACTGTCGCAGAGTTCGGGCGGCGGGGTCGGGCAACGACGCTGTATCAATCAATGCTGGGGCCGGTCCCGGTTGTTCTTTCAGTTCCGCATTTGCCGCGAGCTGGGCCAGGAACGCCCGCATGGTCTCAGTCGAGCAAATCGAGTTCGCTTGGGGATAACATGCAAAAACCTTCGAACTCGGCGACCGGCTCTGAATCCGCCGAAGTTCAGCAACGAACTGTTCGCGTGAGGGGCGCCAGAGTGAACCAGGCGCACCGCCGTATTGGTCGGTCAGGGCAACTTCTGGATACTTCCCGAATTCCGCGCATAACGCCCTCGGCAGAATCATCGCTCCCAATTCAGCGTCGCCGAATCGTTCGAGAAACGACCATGCGTTGCGGTCGATTGGCTGTTCAGGAAGACGTGAGTACAGGCCGAAGGCCCCGCAAACACCCACCGCCGCGAAACGATTGTCTATCGCGCCAGCCAACAAAGCGATCAGCCCGCCCTCACCGTAGCCGATGATCCCGATCCGCGGATTGCACCGCTCGTTCGATTGCGGATTCACTGCGGCATCATGATCGCTTCTTGCAGCGGCCCTGCCAGTGCGCGTTGATTCAAACCAATCGGCGGCGGCAAAGGTTTTCTGAAGTTCGTATCCCAACGGGGTCCGGCCCAGCTCGTA
>JARYMD010000509.1 GCA_029907285.1 Verrucomicrobiota bacterium
GCAACACGCTGTTGTTGGCCGCCGGACAACTGGCTCGGATGATGATCCGCGCGGTCCGCCAAACCCACCATCTCGAGCGCTTGCAGCGCGCGTTCGCGTTGTTCGCGGGTGCGCACCGGCGGGCGATTGTAAAGCAGCGGCAGCTCCACATTCTCGATTGCCGATGTGCGCGCAAGAAGATTGAACCCCTGAAACACGAACCCGATTTTCCGGTTCCGGATTTCCGCCAGTTCGTCTCTGTCCAACTCGCTCACATCGATGCCATCAAGCAGGTACCGGCCCGAAGTCGGCCGATCCAGACAGCCGAGGGTGTTCATCAAAGTCGATTTGCCAGAGCCGCTTGCGCCAATGATCGCGACGAACTCGCCGGGGGCAATTGACAGTGTGACCCCGCGCACGGCGTGGACCTCGACTTCTCCTGTCCGGTAGGTTTTTACAAAGTTCTCAAGTTTGACAACGGTCTGCATGTCAGATGATTGGGGAACGCACCAAGTGTTGCACAGAAGCGCCGCTTCAACGCGGAGGCCTCATCGGCGGCATCGCCGGACCAAAGATTCCGCCCGGCCGCATCCCCGTGGCCGTGGCGGATGTTGCCGCGTTCAGCCCGAGAACAACGGTGTCACCTTCATTCAAACCTTCAATGATCTCGGTGTAAGAGCCATCGTTTATGCCAGCCCGAATTCGCACTGGGCGCGGCGTGCCCGTGGGCTTGCCATCAGGCCCCTTGTCGAGCACGTAAACCGTTCGAGAAACCGGCCCTTCATCAGACTGCTGAGCCGGCCATGTTCTTCCCGAGCCGAATCCGCCCTGGGTTCCCATGCCTTGTCCTCGGCGCATGCCCATGCCGCCCCCTGCCCCGCCCATTTGTTCTCGCATCCGGGCCCGGGCGGCTTCGCGCTGTTCAGGCGTCAGACTGTCCATCCACCTGCGCACCTCGTCGAAACCGTTGGGTGGCCGGCCTTCGGCAACCCACGGCGGCGTGGGTGGAGAACTGTCCGGTTGAGCTGCCTGAGCGAGTTGGTTGGTTGCCGCGCTGTTGGTTCGAGCTTGTGCTGCAGCCAGAGGCATGGACGCAAGATTCGTTCGTGCAGTGGAACCGGGGGTCTCCTTTGGGCGAAACAGGAATGCAGACGTCGGCACGCGCAACACTCCGTCGCGCCTTGCGGTAATGATCGAAGCATTGGCAGTCATGCCGGGTCTCAGCTTCAGATCGGGGTTTTCAACATCAACAACGGTCACATAATTGACGACGTTTTGGTTTGTGATCGGGGCATAGCGGACCTGCTTGACGAATCCCTCGAACTTGCGCGTTGGAAAAGCATCAACGGTAAACTCAACACGCTGGCCTTCCTCGACACCACCCACGTCCGCCTCGGACACCATTGCTTCGATTTGCATTTTCGCAAGGTCATTCGCTATCAGGAACAACGTTGGCGTGTTGAAGCTCGCAGCAACTGTCTGGCCAACATCAACGTTGCGGCTGATCACAATCCCGTTCACCGGGGCGGTGATCGTTGTTCGCGAAAGCTCGACCCGCGCTCTTTCGACGGCGGCCTCGCGCATCTTCTTTGCAGCCTCGGCCTGATGCAGATCAACGATCGTCTTGTCGTAGTCGGCCTGCGTAATGAGCTGGTTGCTGTGCAGCTCTTTGGCGCGCCTGTGGTTGAGTTGCGCCAGTTCAAGCGCCGCCTCGGCATTCGACAACTCGGCTTCGGCCTGCGTGAGGTTTTGCCTGAAAGTCGAGGGATCAATCTCCGCAATCACCTGGCCATTCGTGACCCGAGAGTTGTAATCGACGTAAATCGATTGAATGATGCCTGAGACCTGGCTGCCGACCTGCACGCTCTTCACCGGGCTGATTTGACCATTCGCAGTTACGGCCTGGACAACACTGCCGCGCGTAACCGCAGCCGTCCGATATTCCTGGGCTGGATCGACTGCGGGTTTGCCGCGCTTGTACCATGCGTAACCCGCACCAGCCAAACCAATCACTATGGCGGCCCATACCGGCCACCTTGATCTTGATCTTGCACCCATATTGTCAGTTCCACTGAATTGCCAAAGCCCTAACTGCTCAGCCGCCGTTCCCAACTCCACTTCGCCGCGGGCAACGATGCCGCTCCCACTGAGCCCGGTGTAACAAAGCGATATTCACGCAACCAACGCATTTCCTCTCAAGCGCAGCGTTCAGTAGCACATGCAATGCACTCTGAATCAACGCGGTTCACCCGGCGGCGGCCCGCCACCCGGGGGTGGACCACCACCAGGCGGCGGCCCCGGAGGAAACGGCCCCGCATTGTCCCCCGGTGGACCATGAGGCCGACGTTCACCCGGCGGACCGGGAGGTGGACCACCGGGTCTGTTGCGCTCCCGTCGCCTGTGCATTTCTTCGAGCAGCTTCTTCTGCTCGGGGCTGAGAAAGTTGGACAGTTCTTTGTCAGTGCTCTGGATGATTTCCTTGACCTCGTTGAATGTGCGTTGATTTACCTCATGGATGCGTTTGGCCGCACTCTCGATCAACGGCGTGATTTGGGTAACCTGTTCCTCGGTCAGTTGAAGTTCTTTCGTCAGATCGGACAGGATGTGCCTCGCCATTTCATTTTTTGTGGGCGGACGGAAGAATGT
>JARYMD010000050.1 GCA_029907285.1 Verrucomicrobiota bacterium
CTTCGTTGAACTCGGTGACCTTTGCCTGTTGATCAGGCGGCACGGTCCCGTACAACCCGAGTTTTTTCCCGCGCTGAAAACTCAGTTGGGTCAGCGTCAGCTCTTGCGGCAAGGCGTCAGACGCGCTTTTCCAGCAATCCAACGCCGCGAATTTCAGGCTCATCTGTTCTTCGAGCACATTGATTTTCGCTTTAAGTTGCAACGCGTTGGTGTAGCTCCCGGCCAGTTCGGCAATCTCCGTTTCCACGCGGCCTTTCTGAATCCCGACGTATTGCAGAAGTCCCATGAAAACGAGAACGCCGACGAGATACAGCAACGCCACCGCGCCAAGCCCGCGCATCCAAATCCGGTCCACAAACTGCTGCCTGTATCGCATCAAATGCTCCGGCGGAAGCAGGTTCGCGCTCGTGTCGAGCCGGATGGCCGCAGCAGCAAGGTGTGCGGGGGCAGGCGCCGGATGCAGTTCGGGCGCGCTCCCGATGAAATCAGTGAGTGCAGCCTGCATCTCCGCGGCAAGAACCGAATCGGCAACCACATGCCAGCGCGGATTGGTGGGGAGCCAGCCTTCCATCTCGCCCGCCCATGCGGTCTGGCGAAGAAGCTCGACCAGATGCGATGCAGCGGTCAGGTCGTCGGGCACCTGGAAGAGATTCAAGTTGACCAACATGCCTTCGTTCCACCACGCAACAAGGGAGAACACTTTGCCCGCCTCGCGCCGCGCGTGTATCCAGACTTCATCGCCTTGAACAGGCGCGGAGAGCAACTCGGCCAGAAAAGGCACGTCAAGCCGATCCGGGACGTAACCGACACCCTCGAGTTCGCCGAGGTATTGCTCGACAAACGACCTCGGAACCATGATGACGATTGCGGTCAGCCCGTCTTTGGCGGATGACTGCATGACGTGGGTTGTCCAGACCGCTTGTGCCAGGGGCAGCGGACAGAGTTTTTCGAGCTGGAACTCGACCATTGCGGGGACCTCGGCCGGCTCGCAAGGCGGCAACTGGACCACGCGTATGAAGACCTGGCTCGAGGGCAGCCACGCAACATTGAGCCGGGGCTGCCAGAGGTCTCTAACAGTCCGGTTAACCACCGCAGCGGGGAGTCTTGAAGTGAGCGCAACCGCCTGATCAGCGTGCAGCTCGATTCTGGAGCCGGCACGCTTGAACTGCCACAGCCATCGGCGATCGCCAACCGTCGCCACAACATTCGCGTTTTGCCAGCGATGCGTCTTCACGGTTTTGTCACAAGAGAGAGTTTGTCGTCCATTAACGCCGCGAGGTGCTCTTCGCTCTGAGTAACGCGCAGGACTTCTTCAATTGTTGTGACTCCAGCCCTGACCTTTTCCCAGCCATCCATGCGGAGGGTGAGCATGCCCTGTTCGATTGCTTTCTGGGCGATCATTGATGCGGAAGTGCGATTCAGGACAAGCGGCCTGATTTCCTCTGTCAACACGAGGAGTTCGTATATGCCGGTTCGCCCCTGATAACCCAGTTGCCGACATTCATCGCAACCGCGTCCCTTGTAAAAAGTCGTCGTGTTAATGTGCGCTTCCGGGAACCCAATTCGCAAAAGGTAATCCTTTTCGATCTGCTGCGGGGCCTTGCAGTGCGTGCAAATCGTTCTCACAAGCCGTTGCGCCATGACGGCTTCCACCGAAGAAGCCACAAGAAACGGCTCGATTCCCATGTCGATCAACCGCGTAAACGCGCTCGGCGCGTCGTTGGTGTGGAGCGTGCTGAACACAAGGTGCCCGGTCAACGCCGCCCTGATGGCAATTTCCGCCGTCTCGAGATCGCGTATCTCACCCACCATGATCACGTTCGGGTCCTGACGCAGTATGTGTCTGAGGCCGACGGCAAATGTCAGGCCGATCTCGGGGCGCACTGCAATTTGATTTACCCCGGAGATTTCGTACTCGACCGGTTCCTCGATGGTTATGATTCTTTTGGTGGGCTTGTTGATTTCGGACAGGAAAGCGTACAAGGAGGTGGACTTGCCGGAGCCGGTTGGACCGGTCACCAGAAAGATGCCGTGCGGCTTGACGATGATCCGCTCGATTGCAGCGCGCTGTGCTTCGGACAGACCAAGGTTCCGCATGTTGAATGACGCCCGGCCCCGGCTCAGCAACCGCAGCGAAACACTCTCACCATACACGGTCGGGACCGTGGAAACACGAATGTCCAGTTCCTCGCCTTTGATTCGAACGTTGATTCGGCCGTCCTGAGGGAGCCGTTTTTCGGCAATGTTCATTCCGGACATTACCTTGATGCGGGAGATGATGGCAGCTTGGAACCGCTTCAATTGCTCTGGCATCGGCTGCTTGTGCAATATGCCGTCAATCCTGTAGCGAATCCGCAATTCGTTTTCGAGAGGCTCGAAGTGTATGTCGGTGGCCTTGCTGTTGTGCGCCTCCCAAATCACCTGGTTGACGAACTTGATAACGCTCGCCTCCTGGTCGCCCTCGGCAATTTCCTTGTCCGTGGGAAGATCCAAATCGCCACTGTCGCTCCCGCTCATTTCGTCCAGCGTTTCCGCCCCCATCCCGTAGTATTCCTTGAGCACGGTCTCGATCTCATCCAGCGGCGCGAGAGCGAAATCAACAGGCCGCTGCACGGCGAAGTGGACTGCCTGCAGCATGTTCGAATCAAACGGGTCACTCACGGCCACCTGCATCCGCTCATCCTCGACAAGTGTCGGGGCGACCTTGTACTGGAACGCAACCTTGCTCGGAAGAACGGCCAGCATCTGTTTTCGCCAGCCGTCTCCGAGCTCGCGTTCCATTTCCTGCGCGCGTTTGAGCCGCCGCAAGAACGGTATCTCGACAACCTGGGCAACCCGCTCCAAAAACGCTTCTTCGGGGACACCCGACCGTTCCTGCAGGAAGCGAAACAGGGGAACTTTCTTCGATTCATCCTGCTCGCTCTGCTGCATCGCGCGCCATGAGCTGCGCAATTGCTCAAATCGATCCGGGCTCACGAGCCCGGCTCGTTCCAATACGCTCTTGATCGATGCAAACGCCATCGTCAAATCAATCCGCTCAGCCCATGGCTGCGTCACAGGCCGGCTTCAAATGAAACAACATGAGATCGAAAAAGTTGCGGGCAATTTGGACCGCGCCGCGGCTGCTCAATAAGGCACGTTCCGCCCCAGCAGCGCGGAAGCACTCCTGCTCACTCAACAGCCCGATAGTCCGCGTACGCACGGGACAGCCGGCCGAGGTCTGCAAGGCCGCGATGAATCCAAACACGGTAGCGGCAGTGGATGGTGTTTCCAGGTTGAAAAGTTGCGGGTTTTACTCCGGGCCAGCCAAGGCACAAAACGCCATAATGGCGCGTGAGCCATTGCGGCGGGTAATCGGGATGGCTTGGATGGACGAAAATCGCAGCGCCACTTGTCAGCTTTTCAGCGGCCCACAAACGCGTGAGGTCGGCCCACGGGAGATTCGTCATTGGGAGGTCTTCCTTGGTGACGCCGGAGGGGACGGTGATAGTCGTGTTTGTGCCGGGGGCAAATCTGAGTGTGAGCCCCCCATAGCTTTTGCCTTCAGCGCCCATGAGCGTGAGCGGACTTTTCACCGGGGTCCATGCGCATTCGATGTCAATGGCGCGGGAGTCACCTCGAGCCGGATGGACAGTGAAACGGACAATCTCATGCACGACCTTCTCGGTCCCGACGTACCAACCGTTCTGAACAGCGAGCGTTGCAGCCTTGTCGGTGGCGTCTTTCTGCATCCAGCCCTCGAACTGATGCCGTACGCCGCGCAAATCCCAGAGTGAGCATTCTGCATCACCGATCTTCACATGCGGCCATGCCCAGAACAACCCGCGATGATGATAGTGATCTATTGGGAAATCATCCGTCAAAACTTCACCGTCCAGCCCATAAAGCGGATGAACGTAAGAACTCCGCGCGCGGTCGGCGGGCACGCCTTCTTTGCTTATCACGCCATGATTATAAACAAGCACCGGCTTTTGTCCTTCCCACAAGCAGACCGATTTGTCGTTCACGTAGGCGAATCGAAAGCCATTGCTCACTGCGCCCGCGTGCCCAGAACAATCAAGCCCGCATGTGATCAGGGCCAGAAACATCGCCAGCATCCATACCCTGGTCGCCCCGCAAAAGCTGTCAGCGGGCTTTGGCACGTATCGCTCTTTCATGCTGATATCCTGTGACAATTCCAAAACCGACGCAACACCAACCCGGAAATCTCACCGGAATGAAGCTCTCGGTCTGTTGGTCGGGTCAGGCGGTGAGATTTCCGGACTGGAGACTTCGATGCTGCCCCCGCAACTCTAACAACGAAGACTCCAGCAACACCTTTATTTCGAGGCTCAATCACACGGCTTTGACACTGGCTGTCTGCGGCTTCGTGCTGCCATTGCTGACAACTACGCAAAACTCGCTTCCGGCTGGTGGTTAGCCTTTGCCGGGTGGGATTGGTTACCCACAGAGTTCCGATTGAGAGTTTTGTGCCCTTTCGAGCACGCCCCTCTCACTGGGCTTTTCATGACGCGATAGGGTGACAGACACGATATTTCCACTCACTGGGCTTTTCATGACGCGATAGAGTGACAGACACGATATTTCCAGCGATCCCCGACAATCCTTGTCTTCGTTGAAACCCTTGTTGGCAACTTTGTCGGCTGCCCCACCGCGACACATGAGGTCGGGATCGTTTGAGAAACGCGCCTTGATCCCGATGGTTGCGACAAAGGTGACGACAAAGGTGGCAACAAAGGCAGATGGGCTGGGAACAATGAATGTCCACGTTTTAGTGTGCCGCCCGAAGGTTGGACTGTAAGCGCCGCGGGCGTGACATCGCCCAAAGCGTGAAACAACTCGCTGCCACGGCCATCACATCGCATACTCGGTCGGTCTCAGGTATATCTTGGCTAAGAATCCCAACAGCAGACTCGTGCGAATGGGAGGAATTGACAATCTGACCGATTGAAACAAACATGGGAAACAGAACGGATTATGAAGAACCTGCCTTTTGACCGAATCCGATGCCGAGAAGCAACTCGATCGTGCGCATTTTGGATTTGTCGATGTGAACCCCGCGGTCAATCAAGCGCCAAGATTCCTGCCGGCTTGTCGGTGGGGATCCGTCACTCGGCAAACATAAAGGTCTGCGGTCGCGACAAGAAGGATTACCCGGGGTTTACTTTGATCGAGCTTCTTGTGGTGATAGCAATTATTGCGATTTTGGCAGGGATGCTTTTGCCCGCCTTGTCTCGTGCCAAGAGCAAGGCACAGCAGGTCAAATGCACAAGCAATCTGAAGCAGATGGTGCTTGCCCATTCGATGTATGTGACCGACTACGGGCGTTCGGTGCCTTACGATCAGGGGGACAGCCTTTGGATGGCGAAGTTGATGGATTATCAGGGCAAGGTGCATCTGGTTCGATATTGCCCGACGGCGCCCGAACCACGCAAACGCATCAACAGGCACCCGCTTAATCCTTACTACGGAACGGCAGACGAGACATGGATTTGGCTGACGAACAACAACCTTGGCTATCAGGGCAGTTATTCATACAACGGCTGGCTCTATTACGATCTGAGTTGGGAACAGAGCAAGGTCCTTGCGCGTGAGGCGGAGATTCAGATGCCCGCACTCACACCTTTTGTCGGGGATGCGATGTGGGTCGATGCATGGCCGAACCCAACAGACATTCCGGCTCGAAATTTGTATGAAGGCGATGGGCCGGCGGGCGGGATGGGCCGTTATTGCATTGCACGTCACGGCGTGCTAAGCCCGCGGGCTGCACCAAAGAACATGCAGCCCGGCCAACCTTTGCCAGGCGCAGTCAACATGTCTTGCATGGACGGCCACGTTGAAACCGTGAAACTGGATCGGCTGTGGCAGTTTTACTGGCACAAGACTTACGTACCGCCCGCCACACGCCCCAAGTAACGAGCCCGAGAATCTCACCGTCTGACCGGTCCAACACAACCGAAGCTTCATTCGGGTGAGATTTCCGGGCTGGCGGTTTGTTCAGCAGCGTCCCATCGCGCGCATGCTCGGTCGGGGGCTGCCCCAATGCCCCGCACCAAGAGCACGCTATGTTCACTCTGATGATTTCAGTTCCAGATCGGAAGGTTTTACGCCGGGCTTGAATTTGCCGAATCCAAACCAAGTCGGCTTGTATTCTCCAACGTACCGCACGTCATTGCTCTCTGGTATTTTGTCAGCCAGCCCTATGGCATAATAAGCCGCGTTTACCAACAACCTGCGGAGCCCCTCGCTTTCGAGATCGACGGAGGCCCCCATGGTCGTTGTAAACACGAACGACGATTTGCCCTTGCTGCCGGTGTAGGATCGGGTCCACACAAGGGGCATCATAGGGTCATTCTTCTTGCCTTGCACTGGCGGGTCGGTCGGATTCATCCCGCTGAGCACCTGACCGTGCATGAGAACTTGGGCGTCCTTGGGAAGGTGGACGACCGTGTAAACGTCGGTGGGACCCCAGACGTCGGTTACGCCACGAAGTATGGGATGATTCTTGAACTCGGGGTTGATTACGCCTCTTGTGCTTTCTTTGCCGTGTTCGCCGTGGTGACTCACCCATGTTTCGCCCAAGACCTGTTGGCCAAACCCGCCCGGCCATTCTTTACTTCGCCAGTCGAACTTCGCATATGGGCTTTGTTTGTTCTTCTCGTACGAGAACGCATGCGTGCTTGTGCGGAGTGCGATGATAGGTCGGCCGGAATCGACGTAATCAACGAAATGCTTCATTTGCGCATCTGGAAGCTCGCGGAACCGGAGTTTCATTATGCACAGATCAGCGGTGTCAAGGGCTTCCATGCCCGGGATATTGTTCAGGACAGTTGGTTTGATTGTGCCGTCGGCGGGATCGATTGCGAACAACACTGTGCATTTGAACCCATGGCGCACGGCCAATATCTTGGCCAGCATTGGGAGGCCTTCTTCGGACCGGTACTCCTCGTCGCCGGTCAAGAACACAATGTGCCTGCCCTGACCAGGACCGCTGCGCCCCTGATACACAACCCAATCTGCCGCATGAAGTAACTGTCCGAGTGCAACGCAGGCCAGAATGGCCGCCCACAAGAGTTTCATAAGTTTCTTCATGTTTTTCATGCTGTCGTCCTCGAGCTTTGCACCATCATCGCAATTCATCCGCATATCAATCACTCTGCCCCCCACCGGCTTGAGCAGACGATCCGAATTTCCCGCTTGTGCGGTTGGCGAACCCACCCTCGAGCGAGTCGCCGCACAGCGACATGCTCGGCGGCCGGCGCAATTGTGTCGATGGAGCAATTCCATTGCGGCTGTGGCGCGCCGTGCTGCCGTGTGTGCTCGACCGGGCTTGGCGAATTCGAACCGCTTAACTTGTCAAACTAACACTTGCCCCAGCGACGCAACACCTCAAGCGTTTTCTCGACACTGACGAGGGGCGGATAAGCGTCACTTTCGTATTCGACGATATACCATTCGGTGCTGCCGATGGTTTCGCACAGTTGGAAAATCTCCGGCCACGGAAGCTCGTCGTCGCCAATTAATGCGTTGGGTTTGGCTTTCGAGAAAGGCTTGATGTGGACCGTCGTGGCTCGGCCCGGGTACCTCTTGAGGTACACGGTTGCGTCGCCGCCGCCGTGCATTGCATTTCCGGTGTCGAATTGCATGACCACGTCTTTTCGCACGCGCGAGAAGAAAGTGTCCCACGGCAATTCCCCATCGAGCTCTTTGAATTCGGTTGTATGGTTGTGATATCCCACGCGCATGCCGTGGGGTTTCACCTTTTCCGCGAGCTCGTTGAACAAGTCGGCTGTTTCCTGCCATGCTTTGCGGGTTTTTGTGTACTTCTCAGGCAGCCCGGGCACGATCAGGAATTTATTGCCGAGAATCTGGTTGAACTCGATGGTCTTGGGGAGGTTGTCGCCAAGGAGGGTCTCGATGCCGATGTGGGAACCGCAGCATTTGATCCCGTTATCGTCGAGGATTTGCCTGAGCGTCTTGGCATCGTGACCATAATAGCCGGCAAACTCGACACCTTTATATCCCATTTTCGCGACGGCTTTGATGGTGCCCGCGGTGTCCTTCTGGCAGACGTCGCGGACCGAGTAAAGTTGGAGGCCAATGGGGATTTTGTTGCCGCCGTAACGTTGTGCCGCAAAAAGCGCAGGAGTGATTCCGTTTGCGCATGCAGCGACAGCGGCAGTTGAGGTGAGCTTCAGAAAATCACGCTGGGACATTCGCATGTTGTTCATGGGAGCTGGATACTCCATCGCAATCGTCGCGTCAAACTCAAATCAGGCAACAACGGGCCTGGCACACTATTTGTCGCGTCAAACTCAGATTAGGGAATAGCGAGCCTGGCACACTATTGCAGGCCGTTGAGGCTCCAACCCGCCTCGGCTGATAACCTTTAGCGCGGCTCCGCTTCAGGCCGACCAGGCATGCGGTGCCATGATGTCGAACTGGAACCCACCGATCTTGGTGCACGGCCTGCCTTGCTCAAAGTGGCCGTTCCGCCGCCACTTCGTTTCTTGGTAAGCGAATGCGGCGGCAACCTGCCCGCGGTATCAGCCGATCTGGCGCGGGAACAGACGCCGAAGGTATTCGGCTGTGGCAGGATAATCCTTGGCCGGGCCGTTTGGAGCAGCGGCTTCGATGTGTATCCAACCCCGATACCCGATTTCGTCGAGGGCTTCGCGGACCTTTTCGAAGTTTATCCTGCCTTTGCCGAGGACGTGGTCGCCGTCCTTGACGTGCAGCTCGCAAAACTGTCCTTTGAGCATCCGGATTTCCTTGTAGATATCGTAACCTTTGTCGGTTGAATTCCCGACGTCGTAATACACTTGGACGGCTGGCGATCCGACTCTGCGGACGATTTCGAGGTTTTCTTCGGCGCTGAGGTAGTTTTCAAGGCCGAGAATCACTTCGGCTCGTTCGGCTCGAGGCGCGATTTCCTGGAGCAACTCGACGGTCCGGCCGATTCCAGCCGGGTCGTCTTTCAGGTCGCCTTTATAGAATTGCGCGACCAAGATCACCTTTACGCCGAGTGCTTTTGCGACGTCTATGGCGTCAACCAGCCAGACGGCAGCACGCGGATCGCTTTTCAGGGGGATATTGTTGAGTTCGCCCAGCGCGAGACCGCCGATTTCAACGCCGTTCTGAGCTGCAGCATCGAGATAGGTCTTTTGCACCTCTGGTCGCCGGAGCCACATTCGATTCTCCGCGTTGCCCATGTTGATCTGGACTCCGTCTAGGCCGATTTGCTTTGCAAGCGCCATGCATGAGGGGTCCGGTTTGCGCAGCGACCAATCGCAAGCGCCTATCTTGAATCTGCGCTTGTCCGCATCGGCGAGCAACGGCGCAACGGCCGGGGCGCACAAGGCGGCCAGCAAAGCCGAGCCCGTGCGTGCTATCATTTGACGTCTGTCGAGGTTCATACGTGGCATGCCGGGTTTTAATTCATTTGCCGCTTCCTTTGTAACATTCCGGCCGGACAGGTGACAATCTCAAACCCTGTTTGGCGAGGCTTTGCGTCAGCCCGACCAAACATGCGGGCTGACGTTGCTCTGCGAGTTGACCAAACCGAAAGCCTCGCTACACTCGGGTCAACAAGCGCACAGTGTGCAGTGTCGCAGAGTCGGAGGCGAAAGATTGCGGTGTTGCGGAAACTGTCAGAGACAGCCGTTCAGGATGACAGACAGTTCACTAAACTGGTTTGATGCGCTCGCGGTTGTGTTTGTGGGGTTTACCGTGTGGCGCGGTTATCGCAAGGGCGCAGCGGAGGAATTGTTGCCAACCATTCAATGGACGGCAGTGGTGTTCGCGGGGGCTTACACGCATCAATCCTTGGGGCAACTGCTGAGAACAGCCTCGGGAGCCAACCTTGCGGCCTGTTATGCAACGGTGTATTTGGGCGAAGTGCTGGTGTTTTTTGTGGTTTTCAGGTGGTTGCGCAAGATCGTGACCGACCGAATCGTGGCTGCGCAAATATTCGGCAAGACAGAGCATGTGCTTGGGCTTGTGCTTGCGGCTGTCAAATCCGTTGCGGGAGTATTGCTGGTGGTGGCCATTTTGAATGCGTTCGACATGGCTCCAACGCGCAAGTGGCTCCAAAAGCATGGCAACGATCCCACGTTCCAGGCGCTTTCTCTCACGATTTCGGAGAGAATACAGCGTGACATCGCCATTGATTCGTTTTCCGGGGGCCTGCTTCGCAAGAAGTTTCCGCATCTGCTCGCGACGCCTGTTCAAATCGGCACTGCGCCGGATGCGAGCGGCACGCTCCAGGAAAGGAGGCGTTTGTTGGACCAGTCTTCACAGCCACGGTGATTCCAGGCAAACAGGCGCAGTTGACCAATCGCCTGCGAACATGCACCTTTTCGAGGCGTAAAGAGCGGCGCAATGGCAGGCATCATTCCCAGTGCATTGTTGGATCAAATCCGCGCCGCCAATGACATTGTCGAGGTCATTGGCGCGTCGCTGCGGTTGAAACGTGCCGGCGCAAACTTCGTCGCTCTCTGCCCGTTTCATCGCGAAAAAACCCCCAGTTTCACGGTCAACCCCGGCAAACAGATTTTTTATTGTTTCGGATGCCACAAGGGCGGCGACGTTTTCACTTTCGTTCGCGAGTACGAAAACGTGAGTTTCATAGAGGCGGTCCGCCGCCTCGCCGAACGCGCGCGCATACCGTTGCAATTCGAGTTCGAGCCCGGCCAGGCAAAAACTCAGTTTCTGAAGGACACGCTTCTCAAGATCAACGAACAGATCGCTCAGCGGTGGCAAGCGGCGCTCGCAAACGACGCAGCAGCGCAAGTGGCGCGGGATTATCTCGCCCGGCGCGGTGTGAGTCCGGAAGCTGTCCGAATCTTCCGGCTCGGTTATGCGCCGGACGCGTGGGACGACACGCTGAATTGGGGCCGCAGCAAAGGGTATGAACCTGCGCTCTTGGAACAGGCCGGCCTTGTCATTGCACGCGAAAGTGGAGCCGGCCATTACGACCGGTTCCGGGGCAGGCTCATGTTCCCCATCTGTGACGAACAGGGGCGCGTAATCGGGTTCAGCGGCAGAATCCTCTCAGCCGAAGACAAAACAGCAAAATATGTCAACTCGCCCGAAACACCCGTGTTTACAAAAGGCAAGGTGATCTACGGGCTGGACAAAACAAAACGGGCGTTGTTGGAGGCCGGTCACGCCATCATTTGCGAAGGCCAACTCGATCTAATTTCCTGTTTCATGGCCGGCGTGAAAAACATCGTTGCTCCGCAAGGCACAGCTTTGACTGCTGAGCACTGCCGCATCCTGAAACGTTACGTTGACGAAGTTGTTCTTTGTTTTGATGCCGATGCCGCGGGCCAGAACGCCGCGTTGCGCGCGCTTGACGATTTGTTGGAATCCGGACTGGCAATCCGGGTCGCGGTGCTGCCGCCGCCGCACGATCCGGACAGTCTCATTCGCGAAAAAGGACCCGAGGCGTTCATCGCATGCATCAATAATGCCGTCGGTTTTTTCGATTTCCTTCTCGAACGGCTTTGCTCGACGCACGATCCCGCCACTGACAAGGGCCGCATCGCGATATTGGCGGGCATGTCGGAGGCATTGTTGAAAACCGGCAACGCCGTTCTCATCGACAGTTACGCCCAGAAAACGGCTTTCAGACTCGGCGTGGCACCCGATGCAGTCCGATCAGAATTCCGCAAAGCGGCGGCGCCCCTCAAGGGCAGAGCGCACGAGCCGAGCCCTGCAGCCCAACCGCCAGCCACGTCTCCCAAGCCGGGCCCGGCCGATTTCTGGCTGTTGCGCCTTCTGCTTCTCGACGACGACCTTGCGCCGTGGGCTGCCGCTCACATTCGGCCCGAATGGATTCAGCACGCAGGCGTTCGCCAGATAGTGCAGTACAGATTCAGGGCAGCTTTGGACGGGACATGGCGTGGTGTGGCGGCTTTGTTGGGGGAATTTCCTGACACCAGCCTGCAGCAGCTTATCACAGAGGCTGTCTCTGAAACCCGCTCGCTCAACAACCGCGCCGAACAAATCCAACAAATTGCGTTGCGTCTGCGCGATCAAAGCATCAAGAACGAACTGGCCGCTCTCACGGCGCGGCTCGGCAACCCGGCGCTCTCCGAAGAAGAGCGACAAACCATTCTCCGCCGCCAGCAGGAGCTGCGTGCGCAGAAGAAAAAGCCACTGGTTCCGCTTCACGAGACCCCGAGGGTCGGCGGCCCGCCCGAGCCCAACCCGGAAACCTCGCCGGAATGACCGCGCGGCTGCGCCGTCCTGCCCCAGTGTACGGGCGGTGCGGTTCCCAAATCTCAGAGTGGGGCGCATCCCCAACAACCGGGTTTTCTCGGCCGCAACCTCGTGTTTCTGCCACAGATTCTTCTGCAGATGATGGCTCTGCTTTGGGAGTTGCGCCGGGCGCGGCCACATCTTGAGCGCCGCATCCCCAAAAAGCTTTCGACCGCAAACGCGTTCCGCGCTATCGTTTGTGCCGTGGCACACGACGCCCAACTTACTCCAATGATGGCACAGTACCGGCGCTTGAAGAGCGGCCTGCCGCCGGGCACGCTGCTGCTTTTCAGGCTGGGCGATTTCTATGAAATGTTCTTCGAGGACGCAGAAATCGGAGCTTCATTGCTTGGATTGGCCCTGACAAGGCGGAACGGCGTGCCCATGTGCGGCGTTCCGTACCACGCGGCCAACGGCTACCTCGCGCGCCTGTTGCGCAATGGCAGGCGCGTCGCGATCTGCGATCAGCTCGAAGAAGCGCGGCCGGGCAAGCTCGTCAAACGCGAAATCACCCAGGTCCTCAGCCCGGGCGTGCATTTTGACGAGCGCATGCTCTCGGCCGAACGCCCGAACTACATCGGCGCCGTCTTCGGCATTGGCTCGACCTACGGGCTGGCTTTGGTGGATCTAACCACAGCAGATTTTCGCGTCACGGAAACCGAAGGCGAGACTGCGCTCCTCGCCGAGCTCGAACGGACCAGGCCGGCCGAGCTCATCTGTCCGTCAGAGGCTGCGCCGCTCATGACCCTCCTGCGCGGCCGCCCGAGCAACAAGGCGTCGCCCGAGAAAAAAGGTTCCGCCGACTCCGCGGAAAAGCCGCGTCCGGGTGTGACGATTGGCACGGATTTTGGCTGGGCGTTGAGCGGATACGACGATTGGGTGTTTGCGCCGGAAACAGCCCAGTTCACTCTGCGCGACCATTTCAAAGTGGCGTCGTTGGACGGCTATGGCCTTCGTGGCCGGCCTGCAGCAATAGGCGCGGCGGGGGCGGTGCTGCATTACCTTGCGAACCAGATGCGCAGGGATCTGACGAATCTGACGCGGATGGTGTTTTATCAAACTTCGGATTATCTCGTGCTCGATTCGGTCACGCTGCGCAATCTCGAGGTGCTCGAGCCGCTGAACCGCGACGCCCCGCGCGACGCCTCATTGTTTGGCGTGCTGAACCGCACCGCCACACCAATGGGCGCACGACGGTTGCGGGACTGGCTTTCCCAGCCGTTGGCATCTGTCGAACCGATAAGACGACGCCAGGACGCAATCCAGGCGTGGGTGGATCATCCGGGAGCAATCCAAGATTTCCGGGATGCAATGGCAAATGTGCGCGACCTCGAGCGAACAATTGGCAGAATCAGCGCCGGCACCGGGAACGCGCGCGATTTGGTCGCGCTCAGAATCGCCCTCGAACAAGTCCCAAAGGTGCGCGACGTTCTCGCTTCGCTCGAGAGCGCGCCAAACAGCCAGCAAAAACTGCGCGAACCAGAACTTGGCATTCCCGCGGCGCAATCGCCCGGCCTGCAGACCGAGGTCCGCCAGCCAACGCCTGCTTCGTTGATTAGCGAGCTGCGCGCCGCGATAACCGAATGCCCCGAAGTCGTCGATTTGATCGCCCGCGCGATTGTCGATGATCCGCCACTTGCGCTCAAAGAGGGCGGATTGATTCGGCAGGGGTTCAATGCCGAGCTTGACGAGCTGAGGCGTGCGGCACATGAAGGCAAAGACTGGATAGCAAAACTCCAGCAACAGGAAATCGACAGGACAGGCATCCAATCGCTCAAAGTCAGGTTTAATTCTGTCTTCGGCTATTACATCGAGGTAACCAAGGCCAACCTCGACAAGGTCCCGCCTGACTATATTCGCAAACAAACCATCGCAAATGGCGAACGGTTCATCACGCCCGAACTCAAGGAAATGGAATCGCGCATCCTCGGCGCAGAAGAACGCGCGGTGCAACTCGAATACGACGTTTTCCTGCGCGTGCGTGAAGAGGTTTTGGCCCATCTCAACTCGATACAACAAACCGCAAACGCGCTCGGGCAACTGGATGTGCTGGCTGCATTGGCGGATCAGGCGCGCCTCTACAACTATTGCCGACCCAGCGTTGGCGACAACGGCAGGCTTGTCATCCGCGATGGGCGGCATCCCGTGCTCGAACAACAACTTGCCGATGAGCGGTTCGTGCCCAACGACGTCGAGCTGGACGGCGTGAATCAGCAGATCGCGCTCATTACGGGTCCAAACATGGCCGGCAAAAGCACGTATATCCGGCAGGTTGCGTTGTTGGTGCTGCTCGCCCACACGGGCTCGTTCATCCCCGCCACATCAGCAACAATCGATCTTGTCGATCGAATATTCACCCGGATCGGCGCCAGTGATGATCTTGCGCGCGGGCAATCAACCTTCATGATCGAAATGAGCGAAACCGCCAACATACTCAACAACGCCACACGCCGAAGCCTTGTCATCCTCGACGAGATCGGCCGTGGCACCAGCACGTTCGACGGACTGAGCCTCGCGTGGAGCATCGTCGAGTACATCCACAACCAAATCGGCGCAAAAACCCTTTTTGCAACCCACTATCACGAACTGACCGAACTTGCGGGCCGATTGCCGCGGCTCCGCAATTTCAACGTGGCCGTTCGGGAATGGAACGATCAGGTCGTGTTCCTTCGCAGAATTGTCCCGGGCGGCACCGACAAAAGCTATGGCATCCAGGTGGCGCGCCTTGCCGGCGTGCCGCGCGAGGTTGTTGATCGCGCAAAGGTCATACTCGCCAACCTCGAAGCCTCCGAGCTTACGCCCGAGGGAAACGTGCGCCGACCCTCGCGGCGCCAGCAAGACCGCGACAAACTGAAAACTCTCGAACCGCCAGCACAGTTGGACCTGTTTGGATGACCCGTGCCGTGCCATGGATTGGCGACGCTCCGCCTCAGACCGGCAACCAGAGCTGTTCGATAACGCCCAATGGGTTCCGGCCGCCCCAGATGCCTGACCCGAATTGCGCTCGGACACAACTTAGCCCTGAAATCTCACCGGCATGAAGACCTGGGTGTCTTGGCCTCGTCAGGCGGTGAATCTTCCGCCCCAAAAAACCCGCGCCCAGACGAGAGAATCCAAACCTCGATACCGCACGCCGTGCTCCCCGTCAGAGCCGATTTCGGCAACGTGAATACTGACACACTGTAGAACAAACTAGTTGTTAGGCTTGGCGCGGGTTTCCAAGAGCCCACATATTTCCCAGCCCGGCGTAGCCGCAGCCAAAGTCGCCTGACGGGCAACGCCCCCGGCTCTTGCACTCCCCGGACCTTCAACCGCGCCGGGCTGGGAAAT
>JARYMD010000510.1 GCA_029907285.1 Verrucomicrobiota bacterium
GCTGCAATTGAACATCCACCAGCGACCACGCTTGGCTGACACGGTTCTTCAAATCCACCATGCTGTTGTAAGCCATCCACACCCAGCCCACCGCAGCGGTCAGCAGATACAAGCCAACCCCGATAACGGGACCAATTGTGGCACCGTCGCCATGGCCGAAAGCAAACAGTGATGCGCCGCCCGACACAATCATCCCAAGAGAATGCCAGCCCAGCGATGCCCATCGCATTCTTTTGCTCACCTGCAATTCACTGCGCGTGGAAATGAGGAACAACTCCGCATCTTTGTCCGCTGCAATTTCCGGGGCGACAATATCAGCCCGTTCGCGCGCATGCCCAACAACATACAGCGGCGCATGCAACACAATGGCTTGTTCGGTGAAAAGCCGCCGATGATCCGAGTTTGGAACCGAGTGCGCGGGTCCTTTGGCGTAATACAGCGGATCACCTCGCGTGCAAGTTCTCGAGAAGACCGTTTGTGGCTCGATTTTGGCGCCCTCGGGCCGGACAAGCACAACGCCGTGGTCGTCCTTGAGATAGAACGGCGTCATTTCTCCCCCATTCGCGACGGCTGCCCATCCGCTCTCGTGTCGCGTTCGTGTCTGGGTTTTTCCCTGGCTGTCTGTGTAAGTCTCGGTGACTGTGCGCGACCAATGCTCTTGGACATTCCACGAGTAATAGACACAACTCTGCTCGGCGAGGTAACTCGTCAATGGCGCCTCACTTTCCGCCGTCCCCTTGAGTTCAACCAATCCAATAAACACCCCGGTGGTTTTCGATGTGGGGATATTTTCCACAAGGCGTTTTCGCCGGTTTGCGCGGAGAGCGAGATACAAGAATGCCACGGCCAACACGCTGCCGATGGCTAACGGGAGCCATGTTTGATTCGAATTCATTTTTCAGACACACTCATTCCTGCAGCGAGAAATGCGGAAGTCACCCGGCGTGGATCATGAACGTGGCAACTGCTTCGCGCCATTGTCCTTTGGCTTTGAATATCAATTCGATCACTTCGCGGACGGCGCCATCCCCGCCGGGCCGGTCTGTGATGTAGTGCGCGTTCTTCTTCGCTTCGACAGCGGCATTTGGCACCGACACCGCCAATCCGACCCTCCTCAAAAGCGGCAAATCCGGCAAATCGTCGCCGATGTAACAGACCTCTTCATCGGTTGCACCTGTCTGCTTGAGCACCTGCTGGTAAGCCAACAGCTTGCTTTCCTGCCCTTGAAACACAAAGTCGATTCCAAGCTCGATGGCGCGCTTCGCTGTCGCAGGTGAATGCCGCCCGGAGATAACACCCGTGAACAAGCCCATCTGTTTCGCTAGCTTCAGTCCAACTCCGTCGTGGGCGTGAAACAGCTTGATGTCGGCCACTTTGCCACCCTGTTCGGCGCATACAAATATCTTCCCGTCTGTCAAAACCCCGTCAACGTCCATCAAAACAATGCGAATCTTCCTTGCACGCCTTCTTAACGCGCTGCTGGCAGAGTGCCTGTTATGTTTCATGGGCTGCATCAGAACAATTGAAGTGCCCAGAGATCGTGCAAGTGGACAACCCCGAGCACGCGTTTCTCATCGTCCACTACGACAACCGACGTGATTTTTCTTCCTTCCATGAGTTGGAGGGCGGCGCTGGCCAGTTCTCTGGGATTGATTGTAACTGGATTCCTGGTCATGCATTCGCCTGCGGACAATCCGAGGGCCGACTCCCCACATCTCTGCATGAGGCGCCGAAGGTCGCCATCGGTAATCACTCCCAACAAACGCCCCCCATCATCGACGACCGTGGTCATCCCGAGGCCTTTGCGTGACATTTCGTAGATGACGTCTGGCATTGACGTGTTGGCATGGACAATCGGCGTGTCGCCGCCCTTGTGCATTACACTCTCGGCTCTCTGCAGCTTTCGCCCAAGACGGCCTCCCGGATGCAAGTTTGCAAAGTCGTCCGGGCCGAACCCGCGCCGCTCCAGCAGTGCAATTGCGATGGCGTCGCCCATGGCGAGGGTCGCTGTTGTGCTGGCCGTTGGCGCAAGGTTCAACGGGCACGCTTCTTCAGCCACGCCCACGTCCAAAACAACATCGCTTGCCTGTGCTAGGGGAGAGTTAACGTTGCCTGTCAGGCTGGCTATTCTTATGCCGAGCCGCTTGAAAGCCTCGACCAACCGCAAGACCTCTTCGCTGTCACCACCATACGAAATCACCAGCGTAACGTCGTCCCGCTGCACCATGCCCAAATCGCCATGGAGCGCATCGGCCGGATGCAAAAAGATCGACGGCGTGCCGGTGCTGGCCAACGTTCCGGCAATCTTGCGGCCGATCAATCCCGATTTTCCCATCCCCGCTACAACCACGCGGCCCTTGCACGAATACAGGAGGTCAACAGCCTGATCGAACTTCTCATTCAGGCGTTCTGAAATCGCCATAATCGCGCGCGACTCTACCGCGAGCACCCGCCTCGCTGTTTCAATCAACGATCCAGATTCACTCATCTCACGTCAATTGTCTGCCCAAAGGTGGTGCTCTGGCAAGCCGTGGTCGAGAACTATTTGTCTTGTCCAACGGCGGGCCGAAAACGCCGCGCTGCCAGAGTAACCCCCAACCACATGTGACTCTTCCGCTTGAAGG
>JARYMD010000511.1 GCA_029907285.1 Verrucomicrobiota bacterium
GTTCAACGTGCAACGTTCAACGGCACAGCGTTCAGCAGTGCAGCGCTCATCAACGGGCGCAAGCGCCGGATCACTGCGCGTCAGGCAACTTTGGTTCCGGCTACACCGGGATGAGAAACGTACGGGCTGAGGGACGTCAAACCACCCCCTTGGCTGGCGATGCACTGCCGGCCGTTGTCACATTGGAACCGCTTGCCCTTCGCAGTTCAAATCTTTGCCGTTTCAAGCGAACTGCTGCGCTGTGTCCCGGCTTTCTGATTGGCTTTTTTTCCCCCGATCCGGGCAGCAAGCCCCACTCGGACAACATGCTCAAGTTCAACCGAAGGCCGCCCCGGCGGCGGGCCGCGGAAAAGCGCCTTCAGATTCTTGAACACTTGCACCGGCGTGAGGATCAACCCCCACGGAATGCTCCACCACCCGAGGCACAGCGAATACAGAATCCCCACAATCTGGCTCTTGGTCGCGCATTTCCTACAACACACCTCGGGAATGTTCGTCCACCTGCTCACAACTATGGCCGAACAAATCCGATAACTCCTGTGAACATCCACGGGACCAGCCCCACCGCATTTGGGACAAGACCCCTTGTGAAGCTCGTCGAGTTTCCGAATCAGCAACCGGTAGGGAACCTTTTCCGACAGTGACAAAAGCCTCGCGCTCTCGCGGCATCGTTCGCTGCAGAAGACTTTGCCTTCTGCCGAAATGCCACCGAATACAATCGTGTTGGAACAATAAGCGCAAACGGCCATAAATCCACTTAGGCTAAGCTAGTCTCATGCCAAAAGTTAATCAGGAATCAAACCGAAGGTTGATCTGCCCCTCAACCTCAAACCGCCGAACCGTATCCGCAAGAACGTTTCCACGCAAGCACCAGGGCAGGCGGCCAAAACCCCGGCTGCCAAAACGCCAGCGCAGTTAGCAACATTTGAACCTCAAATGCGCAAGAATAGGGTGATTCCCTTCGTTCGCCTACTTTCGTTCTTTTCGGCTGGCAGAAAGAACCGGCACGTGCTCTTTCGGTGATAGCCGAAAAGAACGAAAAAAGACGGAAAAATCATTCGCAGCAAAACGAGGCGGCGAAGAATCGCCGCGCTCCCGCAATGCGTTGGAAAAAGCAACGGCCCCGGGAGCGCGGCCGTCTCGGCCGCATTTCTCTCGTCCAGGCGCGGGTTTCCTTGGCCCGGAAATTTCACCGGCTGACAAGATCAAGACACCCAAAGCTTCATTCCGGTGAGATTTCCGGGCAAGGCTGGTATAGACCGGGCTTCTGGCCCTTTTAAACGCGTGCGGACCGGCGACCGTGATTACAATGGAAACTCTTGTTGCTGCCCCCTGACTCCTGTCTTCTGTCCCGTGTCGCAGGTCTATGGTCTATGGTCTCGCTGATATCCCCACAGATTTCGGCATCGCCCTCAGATTAATCCAGCAGAATCATCTGTGGCCGAAAGAATCTCCGGGCAATCCAGCCCCGATTCAGGAACAAACACAGAATCAATTTGCATGTTTCATGCGCAGGGCAGCCTGCGAGGCAGGTGTCTTTGGCTGGCGAACCGGTGCGATTTCCCGGTTAGAATCAGTGCAGCAAAACCAAATTGCCCTGCAGGTATCGAAGACGGCGATGCAAGCGAGAACCAGAACAAACTGGCGACCCTACCGGGATTCGAACCCGGGCCGCCACCGTGAAAGGGTGGTGTCCTAACCACTAGACGATAGGGTCGTCAAAACCGCTGCAATCGGCCTTTATGGCCCTGAGCGCCGCTTGCAACCACCAAGCAGCCCCAAGGCCGGTCCAACTCACCAGCGGTTGGTGGGTTGGCAGGGGATCGAACCCTGGACCAACGGCTTAAAAGGCCGCTGCTCTACCGCTGAGCTACCAACCCCGCCGAAAACGCGAGCCAGCGCAAACTGATCGCGCTGGCTCTCGCAACGTCGCGGGCTTAAAGTAGCGGCAAAGACAAAACCGCGCAAGCCCTTTTCTCAAAGCGACACCCCCGGCAACACGCCACGCCCTTCCGAGGCAATCCGCACCAGCAACCAAGGGTCAACCAAAAAATGAACAGATTTTGCCAAAAACCGAAAAGTCCTATTTGCAGCCCTGTTCTTATTGTTCTTCGAACTTGGGTCCCGAAAATCGCATGAGAGATCGCAGGCTGGTGTTCATCTACTCACCAGAGATCGAGGGGCATACCTACCCGCCCGATTGCCCTTTCAAAACCCAGCGCACCGGCTTGACAAGGGAACGGCTCATGTCGTTTGGTCTCTTGGGCGACAAGAACCATGCCGAGCATCCAGCACGTGAAGCAGCTCGCGATGAATTGGAGCGATTTCATGAGCCGCGTTATCTCGACGAAATGCAGCGTGCGGCCTCAGGCGAACTATCCGTCAATGGACTTCACATGGGATTCGGTGGACCGGACACGCCCGTGTTCCCCGCAATGTACAAGTTTGGCGCGTGGGCGTGTGGGTCAGCCTTGACCGGGGCAGACTTGCTCGCCCGGGGTGATGCCGATATCGCATTCAGTTTGCTCGGAGGATTCCACCATGCCAAACCCGCAATGGCAGCAGGGTTTTGTTATCTGAACGACGCCGCGCTCGCGTGTCTCCACCT
>JARYMD010000512.1 GCA_029907285.1 Verrucomicrobiota bacterium
GAATCTTTTGCCAGTGGCGGCTGTTGAACGGCTCAAGCGGACAGCGGCCGATCGCCGCGGCAAACGTCCCCAGCAACCTTCGAACAAGCTCACAGCCGGAACAGCCCGGGTCAGGATCGGAGTGCCGGGCGCATGCCGGAACCAGAAACATGCGGCCAAACACCTCCAGTAAACGATCGTTTTCAGTTCTTCGGCATGAAACCAGGCAGATTCCGGCTCTGTCTGGCGCCTTCACGTTGATCGAGTTGCTCGTGGTTATCGCCATCATAGCCATATTGGCGGGGATGCTGTTGCCGGCGCTGAGCAAGGCGAAAGAGGCAGGCCGTAAAACAAGATGCGCCAGCAATTTGCACAACATGGGGTTGGCCATGCTAATGTACGCAGACGAGAACGACGGATTCATTCCGCGCGGCAACGAACCGATCTGGTGGCAGGTGCTTACACCCACCTTGGGCGGTAGGTCACGCAATGATTACGCAAAAGTGCAGATTTACACATGTCCAAGTTACCCGGACAAACGGCAGCTCGTCTGCTATGTGGTCAACGCATGGACATTCACCAGTCCACGAGACAACGTTGGGTTTGAACAGACCGGCCTCACACGAATGAACAGGCTCCAGCTTCCCACTGAAACAGTTTACCTTGCCGACAATGAGAATGGCGCATGGCGGCCGGTCATCACCTCGCTCGGCGCAATCGGTTCGATCGAACTCAATGACGTGTGGCACCCTTCGCATCTGCCCTACGCGCCCGGCGGCAAGACCTTGAACAGCGAACGCCGCGTCGCGCGCGCCCGCCATGGCCAGGGTCCAAATCTGCTTTTCTACGACGGCCACGTCGGTTACAAAAAGGCACCGCTGATTGTCGTGGACGATTGGCGCGAACAGCGGTATTGAAACTGCATCGAATCGTGCTTCACACAGCATCCGCCGCGGGAAAACCTCGGCACGCGCAACCTCCGAAAAAACGCAGCGCCTGCAGATGCATCGCGACGGTTTCGCGAGCGACTCGACTGTTTCGTGCCGGCCGAAGACTGACCCAAGCAGGAAGGCGTTGTCCATCTGCACCTGCTCGCGCACGCCATGGAAAAGGCCAGCTATGCAGCGACGATCAATCCCGTTGGCGTTTCCGACATATCTGGAGTGCTGCGCCCCGGCCCAAAGTCCGACCTGTTCCAGAGAATCACAGCCAGGCAGCCCTTATCAGCCGAAGAACAAACATTGAAAAGCATCCTCGAGTACCGCTCAGCCGCCACGCTTGAGACGCTCCGGAACATTCTGAACGGCTGACCGCCGGTAAAGAATGATCATGGGACACGAAATCCAACGAACCCAGCTTGCCAAGCTTGCGCCAACCTGAATAGAGTGCCGTCGATCAGCAGAACAAATAACCAGGATTATCTCATGGACTATAAAGCTTTTATCGACGAGCAGATCAAATCAATACGACAGCAGGTCGGGAACGGCACTGCCATCAACGCCGTCAGCGGCGGCGTGGACAGCTCGGTTGTCACCGTCCTTGCGCACCGGGCTCTCGGCTCGCAATTGAAAACGGTGTTTGTTGACAACGCACTCATGCGCGAGGGCGAACCGCAACGAGTTGTGAATCTGTTTGCACAAATGGGAATCCCGGTCGAGCTCATCGACGCCCGCCAATCTTTCCTGAAAGCTCTGGCTGGATTGACCGATCCCGAGCAGAAACGGCAGGCGATAACGGACACTTTTTATCGCGACGTGCTCGCCTCGGCGGTGAAGCGTTACGGCGCCCGTTTCCTGTTCCATGGGACAATCCTCACCGACATTGAAGAGACCGTCGCAGGCATAAAACGGCAACACAACATTCTCACCCAGCTCGGAATAAAGACCGAAGAAGCATACGGATACACCGTCATCGAGCCGCTCAAAACACTCAGAAAAGATGGCGTTCGCGCCGTCGCAGCGCTGCTTGGGTTGCCCGACCAAATCGTGCGGCGAATACCTTTCCCGGGACCGGCTCTTGCAGCGCGAATAGTCGGCGAAGTGACAGAGGAAAAACTGAATGTAGTTCGCTTAGCCACCGCAATCGTCGAAGAAGAACTTGCGAACACGGGCGCGTTTCAGTACTTCGCGGTCCTTCTGGAGGACCGCGCCACAGGGATTCGGAACGGAAAACGTGAGTTCGGCCGGATCATAGTGGTTCGGTGCATTGACAGCACCGATGCTCGGCAGGCGACCGTGCGCGAACTGCCATGGGACCTCTTGCACAGGCTCTGCGATCGCATCACACAAATACCCGGGGTCAACAGGTGCCTCTACGATCTCACTCCGAAGCCGCCGGCAACTGTTGAGTATGTTTAGCCCGCATATTTCCCAGCCGGCGTAGCCGGAACCAAAGTGGGCTGAGGGGCAACGCCTCCGGCTCTTGCCACCCGGACCTTCAGCCACGCCAAGCTTGGAAATATGCCCTGCGACTCCGTCGCTGGGAACAGCCGCGCTGATCAAGCCCCCACTGCACGCGGCGCTGCCGCGGTTGCAGTGGGCGTTGCCAGGCGCGAAGCGCTTGGAGTGCGGCAGCTTGCTGCCGCTTTGTTTTTTATGCGCGAACAACGTGTCTGTCCCCATGT
>JARYMD010000513.1 GCA_029907285.1 Verrucomicrobiota bacterium
ACCCGGGCCTTGGTTTCGACAATTGCGCACGACAACGTATTGCTGAACCGCCCTGTTTGCAAGCGCCAGACTGCATGTCGTTCAGCGGGGTGCATTCCATATTCCTCGTGAGCCTGCCCCGACCAGTGGGAGGTCTTGGCCGCCCAAGCGCGCGGCGATTCTTGGAATGCATATGGGGACAGACACGTAGTTTGCGCCGCCCCAACCGCTCAACGTTCGGGCAACGGGTTAGCGTGATCGAAACTGGCGCAGGATCGGTCGTCAGATTGATGCAGCCCGGGACGACCGCGCTCCGGCGCGATCGGCCGGTCTAAATCGGCGCGTCTCCAGTTTTCTTTGGTTGTACGCAAAGCCAGATTCGTGGTTAATTGCCGTTCGTATGGATGTTCCCTCGGCCAGTCTCAAAAAGTCCATGGACGATCTGTTTCTCGGTTTCCGCCGGTTTTCCGAGATTGAAGGCTGTCTGGATCGAGACCTCGACTGTGTGCTCGAGTTGCGAAGCGGCGGCGCATGCCGCGTGGAAAGCATCAGACCTCAAGGGATAAAACTAACAGCGCTGATTGAAGCTTCCCTCGGCCAAATTGAAAGGCTGGCACGCAACGACGAAGACCTTGCCAGGCGATGGGGCTGGCTGCGCGCAAGCCCCCATAACAAATCCGCGCTCATTATCTCTGTGGCTGAGCACCTTGACTGTGATGCCGTCCGCTGCTACCCCGCCTCACGCGGTGAACCCAACATCATATTCCAGCGAAAGTCCGTTGAGAAAGAGTGGAACGCAGAGTCGGATGCCTTGGGCTTTGCTGTTGCAATTCGCCTTTTTCACCTGTTCGGGCAAGAACCTTTTGTGAGCCAGTACAAGCTTCTTAGAACCGAATATGAACTTCTAAAGGCCGACCTGTTGTTGTACCGGGCAGCGGCTCGTGACGGGCGCCTTGCAGGCAAGCTCATCTCCTCTTATGCCCCGGAACACCTTGCTCTCCTCGAGTGGTTTGACTCCGAACCTGGTTTTGTCGAAAAACTCGATCTCCTATTGGACGAACTCGAAAAACTCGAAAACGAACTCAACTCGCTCTATCGAAACCACGGCAGCACGAACCTGTATGATGTCGGTGTCCTTGAAGCGCGGCGTGACCGGGTTGAACGCGCTTTCAATGCTGCGGACCCCGACAACCCAAAGTCAGTCTTGAGCATTCTCAAGCAATCGTTTTTGAATGGCGCGGGCGCGCGCAAGAATTTCCTCTCGTTGTTTCTGGAAGTCGTCGGGCAACGTGGCATTGCGGCAGGCCGCGAATCACTCTTCTTCTTGAACCATGAACCATTCGGCCGGATACCATTCCGCCACTTGAAGAACCCGCGAATCCCATGCCCATGGCTGGCGGACTGGAAACGGCAGTATTTCGGGTTCAGCAAGAAACGCCGGTTCTCCGATGGCTTGGGCGTGACTTTTGCCGAAGACAAACCCGGGTACGTGCAGAAAATGCACAGCCACCCGTCGGTGGAACGCACAGCGTACCTGAGCGACAACAAAGCCGTGTACTTCTCAAAAGATCATTCCGTGATCAAAAAGGTCTCGTCCATATTGGCATCACAGGGCCAGGAAGCCGCACGCTCATATATGCTCAAACAGGGTGAGTGGAACGCCAACACAAACACCGGCATGTACATTCGGCCCAAATTTGGCGATGTCACCGTAATGCCCGCTGATTACATGCATTCGCTGTTCACCATCGATGACAAACAGCGCAGCGTGGATTTCACACTGAAAGACCCCGTCACACAGATCATCAAGGATTTCTCGCCCAAGGACGAATCCCAAACAGAAGTCACTCACCCGGCCATCAATGTCGATGACGACCCCCAACCATGCTATGACAGAGAGGGCGTCACAATCATCAGGCGGCGTTACGGGCGGTACAATACAAGGCTGGCGGTTGATCCCGAAACCGGCGACATGCTGATCGGGTTTGACGCCAACGGCAGGCCTGTCCCAGTCATGTACGAGCCCGCAACCCTCTACAACAACATCGTCGTTCTCCAGCACGGCGCTGTCACCCCGCCAGACCTTCCCACCTTCCAGTTCGAACCCATGTATCCCGAAGACAAGGCCCAGTTCATTCATATCCTGCCCTACCCGCGTTGCCTGCCTGAAAAATGGTTCCTTGACTTTGACGATTTCGAACAGGAGTTGGCGGCACATAAATACAACCCCGAACTTGCAAGAGCCCATATCGGGGAAATACTGATGCTCAAGGACCAAGGCTGGATCGACCATTCATTCGTCAGGGCAGAAGTGACTGTGTTCGGCCATGACTGGCAGGAATCCAAGCTCTTTGAAGGTGGCGACACAATCATCCTGGACAATTCGATCGACCCTGCAAAGAGCATCATCCGGTTTGCCGTCCGCAACGTTTCACTACGCAATCTCGCGCTGGTGCTTCTGATCGTCGAACTGCGCGACAGGCCAACTGCCAAACAACCGCACATGCCACACCCTGCCGACGGCGTACTCTTGCCGTGTGCAAGCTGATCCCCCTGGCGCGCCTCAATGGCAACACGGCCCAAAGCGTGGACCAACCCGCCGCCATT
>JARYMD010000514.1 GCA_029907285.1 Verrucomicrobiota bacterium
TGGTCGGCTGCCGTGTGACGTCCGGTTGAACCGCGTGATTGCCACAGCCGCTTTGGTCATTCCACTGGCGGATAAACATGTCCGACCCAACACGCCGAACTTGTGCGGTATCGTTCGTGTTGACTGCATCAGCACGAAGCCACAAGCGAAGACCCGCGAGATTCGTCGGCGCCAATGAAGACACCGCCCCTGGTTGTCGATCCTTGCCAGATGCAAACACAACCATGAACTCCCCCGGCTGCAGCGTTGCGTTCTCAAACACCCATTTGAAAGGACGGTTTCTGTCGTCCGACACGCCCCACCCGCTGAGATTGACCGGAGCACTGCTCGCGTTGAGCAACTCGAACCAGTCAGGCGAATCTCCATTTTCATCAAAGATGGACTCGCCGTTGGATGTCATCAGTTCGTTGATGACAACGTCTTTCGACTGAGCCGTGGCCAGAACAGCGTGCACGCCCACTAACCACGCAAGTCCAAAACGAAGCATTCGTTTCATTAACAACAACAGATACATCACTGATCTGACAACATCGCCAGGTCGCAAGTCTTGTACAGTTTGACGCATGACGCAACCCGGATCAGGCCGATTTCCGCAAAGCTCAACCGCCGAGACCGCCGCGCTCCCGATGCCGTTGCTTCTTCCAACGCGCTGCAGGAGCGCGGCGATTCTTCGCCGCACCCAGCCGGTGAATGTTCGGCTGCCGAATTTGCATGAGCGAAACCGGTGTACGATCGGTCTTGGGGTTGATGCCGTCGAGGACGGCCGCGCTCCCGGCGGAATTGCCACAACCCATGCGTTGCGAAGCCAATTCGCGGAACCTACGGAGGCGCCGGTGGACCTTCCGCGCCGCAGAATTCCGCCACTTGATCTCAAATGCAGAATTCCACAGCGCACTTTCGTTTCAAGCGTTCTTCTTCGGTGGGAAGCCCCACCATAAACATGCATCGAACCTCACGATTGCGTTGGACACACTCGGCAAGAGACATCAGCGGCGGCAACGACCGAAAACCTCTGTCAGTCGGCAAATCCAGGTCCATCGACGGCGCGGCTGGCTCAGCCTTCGCGCAAGAGGCGGAGGAAAGTTTCGTAGATTTCCCGGGTTCCATATTTTAAGAACAACTGTTCGTACCTTGGCTCGTGCATGTTCACGCTGTTGCGGCGCACAAGGATTTCAATGTCTTCGGCGTCTTTGGCTGTTCTGTGGGGCAATCCGTGCTTGAGCGAATGCTGGTTCAGGGCGAGCAAATGATCCAGACAAGGTATCCTGGCCCTTGCACTGCCAAAATCCCGCTCTTCAGAAGCCTGCCAGATTCGATCAAAAGTCGAATTGTTCACAAACAGCAGGTCCAGCCCCTCGCCACCGCTGCTTGAACTGAACTGCGCAAACGAACTGGCTTGAGCAACCAAATTGAGCCCTGCCCCGCCGAGCCGCTCAAGCCATGCTTCTCGGTCCGCCCCGCGCACCATCAAATCAACGTCGAAAGTGGCGCGTGTGTGCCCGTGGGCGGCCACAGCGTATCCCCCTATGACAATCGCCTGCAAAACAGGCTGTTGCTGGCTGAGCTGTATGTAATCGGCAAGGTCCACGCACAAGACTTTACTTTTTGCGGGCCAAAGAGCAACTGGCCAGTAACAGGAATGTCTTCGGTCCCGGCAAACGGTGCCGGCAAAATGCGGGCTGGCATTGCAAACCTCGACAGTTCAGAATGGCTCGCATAACTTATGTGCCGACCATGAAGGTTGGCCGCGAATTTTCGTGCCATGAAAAAGCTTGATCGCCGTTCGTTCTGCAAGTCCGCGCTCGGGTCAACCCTTGCGGCTGCCACACTCGGTTCCCCTGCCTTGCTCGTTCGCGCGCAATCCGCCGAAGCAGATGGGAGCAAGCGCTATTCAATCCGTCTTGGCGGGCCGGTCTTTGGCGCGCCCGAAGACCCTGAAGAACTTGCTCTCGCACACCGGCGCCTGAACTACCGCGCAGCTTATTGTCCCAACGTTGACCTCGGTCAACGCGACCGGATTCAGGCCATTTCGAAAGCGTTCGAGAAACACGGCGTCGTCATCGCCGAGGTTGGACGTTGGGTTAACCTCATGGACGCCGACGCCGAAAAGCGAAAGGCCAACTTCAAGTTTGTGACCGACGGGCTCGCACTCGCAGACGAGATTGGCGCGCTGTGCTGTGTTGACATCGCAGGGTCGTTCAACCCCACCTCGTGGTTCGGGCCGCACCCCGACAACATATCCCCCCGCTTCTTTGATGCTGCGGTCGAAAACGCGCGAAAGATAATCGACGCTGTCAAACCCAAGCGCGCCAAGTTCTGTTACGAAATGATGGGCTGGGCATTGCCCGACAGCCCGGACAGCGCGCTCAAGCTGGTGCAGGCCGTTGACCGCGATGCATTCCGGGTTCATTTGGACCCCTGCAATCTTATCAACTGCCCGTCGCGGTTCTATGACAACACCGGCCTCTTAAACGAGTGCTTCGACAAATTGGGACCATGGATCGTGAGTTGCCACGGCAAAGACCTCACATGGGAAATCGAAATGAACGTCCATTTCAAAGAGGTCAGACCAGGCGC
>JARYMD010000515.1 GCA_029907285.1 Verrucomicrobiota bacterium
GGTGGGCGGCCGCCCACCTGCCCCCGAAGACCGACGCAGCACTGAGCAGGGAACAATTCTGCCGCGTTTCGCCTTGACTGGCCATACCGGGCCAGGCACACTCCGACCACGTCGAAAAAGCAAATGCCTATCAGTCGAGGTCCAAGATCGTGCACAGGTGCGGCCCGCTGATCTGCGCGTACATCTGTTTGTGGCAATACTGGGTCTTTTTGACCTCGTTGCCTTGGCGTCTTTACAGGTGACTTTCCAGCTCAGGCGGTCCTCAAAGCAACGGTGGTCGCTGCAAAACTGCTCGCAGGCCTGCAAACACAGCATGGGATGCTGATCTTCAAAAAGTCATGCGAAGCCGCTGCAATGCGCGGTAAAGACGAGCCTGTTTTTCTGGACGCACATTGCAGCGTTACCCCGCACCGACCAACTTGTTGATGAGGACGGTCCGGATGAATCCCAGTTGGTGCCGGCGGGGTCCTCCAACTTCACTTCGGAGAAACGGCTGAGGTGCTGGCTCCCCCTCAGAAACTCGCGATAAAAGGCCGTGAACAGCCAGGTCTTGATCTTTTGCGGGTTGCGGATTTGCTCTGCTTTGAGCAGAAGTACGCGGTAGGTTTCTTGGGTCAGGTCCGCCGCCTCCCTGGCACTGCCACTAATCCGGAAACCTCACCGGCCAACGCCCCAGATACACCCATCCCTTCAATCTGGCGAGATTCCCGGGTCCTGGAAACTTGCGCCCAGACCAAAGAATCTCAGTTTCCAGAGTTGACGACGAGCTGCTTGGGGTGGTGGATTTCGTCGATGCGGGGCCTGACACACTGCAGAGAATTTCCCGCTTTTTTCGGAGGGGCGCGGGTTTCCTGAAGCCCACATATTTCTGAATCTTTTGAAGACACCTGCTTTACAGACTATTTTGGGTGTGAGATATGCGGGCTAAGACTGAAGGCAAATTGGTAGAGCGCCTCGTAGAAACGCTCCACTGCGGCGTTGAAGTCAATCGCTGCCGCAGTGGTGCGTTCGGCAAGTGAAGTGTCAACATTCATTAGCCGGTTCGTTTTCTTCGTGGCTGGGGTTCCCGCAGCGAACTGCCCAGTTGCCCAACCACTGTTTCCGCCTGCACTTCGCGCAACTCGGCTAATCCTTACAAGAAATCGCACGTTACTCTCGTGTTTGGAATCGTTGCTGCAAGACGTTGGAAGTAAATGCGTTGAAACCACACTCTCGGAAGTGGTCTGCGGTCACAAGAAGACCTTTGGGAGACGGGAAGTCGGGGAACTGCTCGATGTGACCGCGCAGTAAGCAGGGCGGCAGAGGTGGACGGGTCGCCGAAAGCGTCAGCCCTTCCGCCCCGAGACGCGCTTGAGGTGCTCGCGAGCTGCGCGTGAAAGCGATTTCTAACCGGAATTCCCATCCGGGTCCGTGTAGCGGCGGGTACCCTCGCGCAAAAGGTGCAACTGCTTTTCGTACCGCCGGCAAATGGCACACAGGCTAATATGCAACCGGATGGCCAGGCGCTTCCGCAGCGGCAGCATCCGATCCATCGCGTCTGACACCACTTGGGAAATATCCTGGCAGGACGGCATCGCCCGCGCCATGAGGCGCATCATCGCTCGACCGGCTTTTTGCATGGGATTCGCTGGCATCCAGGGCGTCCCTCCGAGTCACAGTTTCAGCCAGTTCTGCTCCAGGCAGAGCCGGAGCTGCATTCGGCCGCGATGCAACAGCACCCTGAAATTGACGGAGGTGATCCCGAGGAGTTCTTGAATCTTTTCTGAGGCTTCAGCCTCCATTTCGCCCAGGACAAATGTGTCCGCACATCGCTGGGGCAGCTTGGCAAGGCGCTTCTCCAACGCAGCGATGAACTCCTTACGTTGCATCAGGGAAGCCGCGTAAGCACACCACTCCGCAGGGCCGGACTCCGGCTTCCGCTTTCAAAGGCCGACATCATCGAACCGATTCTGCAATTCCTCGGGCAGCGATTCATCCTCGCTGAGGGTGCGCTCGCGCGCCAGTCGCTGGAAGTGATCAAGAATCTTCTGTTTCAGGATGCCGGCCAGCCAGCCACACTCCAGCCACGTCGAACGAGCCAAGTCCTATTGCTTCCCTTCGCCTTCGGCAAGCCGTGGCTACCCATCGCAACAGACCTCACCACCGGCACTTATACCGATCATCCTTCGGCCGCCGACATGCAACGGTTCCACCGCATTCGGCTCCAATAACCGCAGAGGACGTCGCCCACTGACCTCGGCCTGACAACCCTCGGCCTGCAGCCAGGGAACTCAGCCCGACACTAGCGGGTATCTGGCCGAACCGGATCAGAGATCACGACACCGGTGTTATGCTGGGCGCTCGCGACGGGTCCGTTGCTCGGCGCGTCGAATGGCGGTCTCTGGAGCGCGGTCTATTCCACCCACGTCCAATCCCACGGCCACCCTGAAACCCACATGGCTCGGGGATAAGGATCGCCAGGGCGACCGCGCACGAACCGCGACTCAACTATCCACTCCGCGTGGCCGTCACTGAACGACTGGTTGTGGCCCGCCGGCGTGTTAGCAGCATCGAATCCGCGAGCCTTAC
>JARYMD010000516.1 GCA_029907285.1 Verrucomicrobiota bacterium
CGCGTGCGATACAATGACCGGGCAGAAGACCATGCCGCCGAAAGCCTCCCCGAACCAACCGACCTTGAAACCGACGTGTACAATCGCCTCGATCTGCTCCTTCGCCGCGCATGGCGCAGGCGCGTCAGCCTGCGTGCGGTTTCCCTGAAACTTTCGAACCTGTACCAAAGCTTTCACGTCGGCGTTCTCCCGTTCGACCGCGCCGACCAAAAACGCGGCGCGCAACGCCGATTGGCCGATGTGGTGGATCGTCTGCGCGCGGAACACAGGCATGCAGTGCTGCTCCGGGGACATGATTTCATTCTTAAAACCGGCGAGCCGAACGCAAATCTGCCGGAAAGCCCCGGAAGACATGCCCGCCGCCACGGAACCGAAAAACTGCCGATGCCGCTGCCTCTGGTTGTGCGCAGCCATTATTCTTTCCTGAACTCGACGCTGTCGCCGGAGACAATTGTCGCGTGGGCGCGCAGGCACGGCTTGCCAGCCGTTGCAATATGCGACCACGGTAACCTCCATGGCGCAGTCGAGTTTTCATTCGCAGCCCGGGCTGCGGGGCTGAAACCGGTGCTGGGCGTGGAAATTGTTGTGGACGGGCAGCCGCTCTGGCTCTACGTCGAGAATGCCTCCGGCTACGTAAATCTGTGCCGCATGCTTTCCGCTCACGCACCGGATGCCAAACCGCAGTGCACCACAAGACAACGCCTCGCCGAATGCGGGACAGACGGGTTGATCGGCGTATCGCACGACCTGACACTGGCAGCGCTTTTCCCGGGGCGGTTTTATCGCGCGCTGACGTGCGATGCGGATTTTCGCGATTACGCGGCCCACAAAGGCTGCCTGCCTGCAGTGCCGGTTGCGCCAGTGCATTATGAGAAACCCGAGGACAGGTTGAAATTCAACATATTGCAAAGCATCCGTACACTCACTTTGCTTCAGCAGCCGCACCCAGAAAAGCTGATGTCCGGCCATCACCATTTCGGTTTGCCGGCCGGATTTGCCGAGGCCATCGAGCACCGGCCGGAGCTGGTCAAACACACCCGGGAAATTGCAGAGCGATGCAGTTTTGCCCTGGCGCCCGGCAAACCGCAGTTCCCGGACTTTACTCCGCCTGATGGTTCGGCGCCGACGGCTTTCCTGCGCGCCCTTGTTTTGCAGGGCTTGAAACAACAATATGGAGAACGGGGCGCAATGACACGCCAAGGCAGCATGATTTCCCCGGCCAAACTCCGCCAACAGGCAGAAGAAGAACTGGCCATGATCCACACCGTCGGTTACGAAGAATATTTTCTTGTTGTGTGGGACCTTTTGCAGACATGCCGCGCACGCGGCATCGAGTGGATCACCCGCGGAAGCGCCGCCGATTCGCTCGTTTGTTATTGCTTGGGCATAAGCAATGTCTGCCCGATCCGATTCGAGCTGTATTTCCGCAGATTTCTCAATCCGGACCGCATGGCGCTCAACAAACTGCCGGACATCGACATCGACTTCCCGCACGACCGAAAGGACGATGTGTTGGACATTTTGTTCGCCAAGTACGGCCGGGAACGGTGCGCTGTGGTGGGCGGGTTTTCGACGTTCCATGCTCGGAGCGCATTTGCCGAGGCTGCCAAGGTGCTGGGTGTGGCAGAACGCGACGTGCGCCGGTTTACCGAGCGTTTCCCATGGAGCTTCGGCAGCTTCGGTGATTCACCAATCAATTCCCACATCCAAAATGGGGCCGAGACCATCGAGCGCACAACCAGCAGGCGTCTGAAAGAATTGTTGCGAACCAACCCGGAATGCGCCGATTTGCCGATCGATGAGGAGCCTTACAGCACCGCGCTTGACATTGCCGAGTTTTTGGAGGGCATCCCCCGCTACCCCAAAATGCATCCCTGCGGCGTTGTGCTCTCCCGCCAGCCAATGCACGAATTAACCCCAACCTTTGTCTCGCAAAAGGGCTATCCCACCACGCATTTCGACATGGACGCAGTGGAAGCGATCGGCCTGGTGAAACTGGACATTTTGGCCCAGGGCGGCCTGGCCGTGATGCGCGATGTGACGTCAGCCCTGCAAACACAAGGGGTCCACATCGATATCGAAAGGTTCACAGTCACCAACGTTTCTGCAAATGCCACGAACACAAAACCGGACGCAGCCCGCCCCAGCGCGCCAGCCGCATCGGAACAGCAGTTCAGTGATCCTGCAGTATGGGACGTGATTTCCGGTGGAAACGCGCGCGCTGTCCACCACATCGAATCCCCGGCAATGATATCACTCTGCCGAATGTGCAACGTGCGCGACATCGACACTTTGATCGCCGTGGTGAGCGTCATACGCCCGGGCGCAGCAAACGAAGACAAAAAACGCGAGTTCGCACGCCGCTGCCAGGGGCTGGCCGCGCCTGTCTATGCGCACCCTTCAATCGAACCGTGCTTGCGCAGCACGTTTGGGCTTGTGGTGTACGAAGAGCATATTCTGCAAATCTGTGAAGCGTTCGCAGGCCTGTCCGCCGGGCGAGCTGACGTGCTCAGGCGCGCACTGGTCAAAAACAAGATGGAC
>JARYMD010000517.1 GCA_029907285.1 Verrucomicrobiota bacterium
CATGGAGGTGAGGTTTGGTTCCGGAACATTCGAATACGGACGACTTCAGAACCTTCGAAGAGCTTGAAATGACAGCGCAAAGAAACCGCCGATCAAATGCGGGCCTGATTGCTTGCTCTGGCAGAACAGTCCGCCGGGGGAGTGTTCCCGGCCACGGCGTAGCAGTGAGGATTGCAGGCGATTTAATGTCTGCCAAGGCGTTCAGATCATGGATTGAGACCGGTGAGCGAGGCTGAAATGCCATCAAGCGCCAGAAAACTCAAGAGAGAACCTGACACTTGTCATTGCGCCACACCTGCCGAATCACCGAAGGATTCGACGCTTCGCCTTGGGCTGTTTGGGGGGTCATTCAATCCGGTGCATATTGGGCATCTGCTGGTCGCTCGAGCTGCGCTCGAAGAGCTTGATCTGGCCCGTGTCTGTTTTATTCCCGTGGCAAGGTCTCCGTTCAAGTCCAGCGACACTTTGGCATCTGCACGGGATCGGCTTTGCATGTTGCGGCTTGCTCTTGCAGGCGAACCACAATTCGAAATAGACGAACAGGAGATAAGGCGCGGTGAACCGTCCTACACAATTGTGACCGTTTGCGATTACGCCAGGCGGTTTCCTGAGGCGAAGTTATACTACTTGATAGGCTCTGACATTCTCGATCAGTTGCCGAGGTGGCGCGAAGCGGAGTCACTGACCCGGCTGACCGAGTTTGTGGTTGTTTTGCGGCCGGGCGACGTGGCGCCACGCCTTCCGCCGCAATACCGAGTTCGCGCGATCAAAGGCTTTCCTTTTGCAGTGTCGTCATCGCAGGTGCGTGAACGAATCAAAACGGGCCGGCGAATTGATTGGCTCACACCTCCTGTGGTGGCGGAATACATAAAGAACAATCGACTATACCTGTGACAAAGAAACAAAGCCCCGTTGAAGAGATCAATGCCCGCGAATTGGCATTGCACTGCCGCGAAGTAGCCGAGGAAAAGAAAGCCGAGGATATCGTCATTCTCGACATGCGAAAACTCACCTCGGTCACTGATTACTTTGTCATTGCTACAGGGGCAAGCGAGCCGCATTTGCGCGCTCTTATTGAGGAACTAACCGAGCGGATCGAGGCCGAGTTCGGAATCCGGCCGCGCGCAGTCGATGGCACTCTAAAGGCGAACTGGGTTGTGCTCGATTATCTGGATGTGATTGTGCATCTGATGCGCGCGGAGATGCGGGAAAAATACGGACTCGAGATTCTTTGGGGAGATGCGCCGCGGGTGCGCCGACGGCGAACGCGCGGCGTCCGCGTTCCCATTGGACAGGTGGCGCCTGCGAAAAAGGCAGCTCGAGCAAAAATGTAGTGCCGGGAACGGACCGTCAACCTGCCCCGGTCGGCTCTTCGGAAGCCGACTTGGCCATTTCCTGCACGACGCGGATGAACTCCTCAAGACCCGGCGCTGGCACTATGATTGTGTCGCGCCGTCCGTTTACATCCTCGGTGATTCGAAGGAATTTTCCCCGTGCGTTCTCCCGCAACGTGAATAAGAAGTCCTTTCGTTCGATGCGGATGCGATCGGACTTCAGCGTAGTTTCAAGCACGTGCGACTCACTCCCTGCCCCCGGGGCTCGCCGCCCCAGACCTTGCTGGCGATTATTTGCGCCCATAGTCGGCACGTTTTTCGTGCGTTCAGAGTGCTAATATCTCACAAACCCCGTTCGCTTGTCAATGGTTGTTTGCGCTTGTTCGGCGTTGACGATTCGGCACTGTTTGCGTCAGGGTTCACGCCAACTTTTTGGGCATTAGATGGCAAAATGAATCTTCGCATCTTTTTTTGGTCCCTCACAGCAGCTCTTGCCGGGTTTTTGTTTGGCTTTGACACGGTGGTGATATCGGGCGCTGAGCAAACGATCCAGAGTCTTTGGGGGCTTGGACCCGGAATGCACGGAGTTGCCATGGGCGCCGCGCTTTACGGCACAGTGCTGGGCTCTTTGGTCGGGGGATGGCCGACCGACAGGTTCGGCCGGCGTGCGACGTTGTTGTGGATAGGGATTTTGTACTTTGTTTCGGCTGTTTGGTCGGCTCTTGCTGTGGATGTTTATGCTTTCATTGCTGCGCGGTTTATAGGCGGGCTGGGCGTGGGGATATCGACGGTGGCGGCTCCGCTTTACATTTCTGAGATTTCACCTCCGGGGCGGCGTGGCAGGCTGGCAGGAATGTTCCAGTTCAACATTGTTTTCGGCATTCTTGTCGCTTTCATGTCCAACGCGCTCCTGGCGCGGGTTGGCGGAGTGCACGCATGGCGTTGGATGCTTGGGGTGGAGGCCATCCCGGCGCTGTTATACACGGTTTTCTGTTTCGGGATACCGGAGAGTCCGCGCTGGTTGCTGGTGCGGAAAGGTGACAGGACACGCGGGGTTGAAGTGCTGCGGTTGATCGAACCGGAAGCGACACCTTCGGAAATCGAGGCGCATGCGGACGAGATCGTGTGGGCTTCATTTGAAGGCAAGGAAGGCGGGCGGTTTTGGACATGGCGGTTGCGGGTGCCGATCTTTCTG
>JARYMD010000518.1 GCA_029907285.1 Verrucomicrobiota bacterium
GCTGTTCAGCCGAATGCGTTGCTACACCTGCTGTACCTTTCATGGGGTACGATGCAATAATTCCTTCGTTGCTAATGGTAACAAAGGTTTCGGGCGAGAAGCAGGTAAAAACTCCTTTGAGATGAACCTTGTAACGGGCTTGGCTTGTATAAAACAATTCTTCGAGTGTCAGATTGGTTTCAACCCGAGTAGGTTGGGTATAATTCAGCAGAAATGAATCACCTCTCTGAATGTGGGTAATAACCCGGTTAAAACCACCATAATAGGAATGAAATGAAACAGGGTGAATATCCCACATGTTTAGTTTACTTAAATGAACGACATTGGGAGCATTTGAATGAAGATGGGTTTTATAGAGGATATGGTTGCCTGATTGATCTTTTTCTTCAACAATGCCTTTCGATGCAAAAGCATCAATCAGAAATACAAACGGTTTTGTTTGCTTTCCCCATTCATTCATTAAACCGAAAAGTTGATCAGCCGTCAGGATTTTCATGCGGCAAAGATACAAGAAGCTTACATATACTCCAGTATTCTTCGTGATATTTGCTTGAGTGAAATCTCGGCCAGTTTGGTCTGGTATTTTACCGAAATCAAACGCTCTTCGGCATCGAGCAGGCTTTTCTGTACCTCACGTAGTTCCAGACCTGAGAGATTCCCAAGTTTGTAGCGTTCCAAAGCAATTTCGAGATTTTCGCGTGCAGCTTCAAGGTTTTGCTCTTCGAGCCTGAGTAATCGCAGGTTATTTTCATAAGCATAATAAATGGTCAGTAAATCACCCCTGACTTCCTGTTCAACATCCCTGAACTGAATCCTGCGGTTTTCAATCTCAATAAGTGCATTGGTTTTTTCACGTTTCCGGTTATAACCATCGAAAATATCCATCCCGATGGTAAGTCCGTAATTGACCCGCTCACACGTCCAAAAAGCAAATTCCTATCACTATTGCGTGCGGGTTCATTCCGGTTCTGTGCCTTCGTTGAGAATGTCGAGGTAGCGCCGGTAGGCGAAGACGCGCTCGCGTTTACGGCCGGTGACTTCGCGCACGATGTCCAGTTGGACCAGGGCTTCCACAGCGCGGGCGGCGGTGGGGAAGCTGGTATGGGTGCGCTCGGCGAGGCTGCCCACGGTGGCCAGTGGACGGGCACGGAAGGCCTCGAACACGCGCAGGGCGTTGGGGGCGGAGCGGCCCAGGGCGGCGACGCGAGCGTGGTCTTCGTCAAAGAGTTCGAGCAGCCGATGGGCGGTGGTGACGGCGCTGGCGGCGGTTTCGGCCACGCCTTCAAGGAAGAAATCGAGCCACGCTTCCCAGTCGCCTTGTTGGCGGACGAGATCAAGCAGCCGGTAGTATTCCTGACGGTGGCGCTTGAAATAGAGCGAGAGGTATAGCAGCGGCTGGCGCAGCACGCCGTCGTGATGGAGCATCAGGGCAATGAGCAGCCGCCCGACGCGGCCGTTGCCGTCGAGGAACGGGTGGATGGTTTCGAACTGGACGTGAGCCAGGGCGGCCTTCAGGAGCGTGCCCGGCGCGCCGGATTCGTGCAGGAAGCGTTCGAGGTCGGCCATGGCCGGTTCGACTTCCTCCGGGGGTGGCGGCACAAAGTGGGCGTTGCCGGGGCGCGTGCCGCCGATCCAGTTCTGGGTGCGGCGGAATTCTCCGGGCTGCTTTTCCGCTCCGCGACCGCGGGCGAGCAGCCGGGCGTGGATTTCGCGGAGGAGGCGGTTGCAAAGTGGAAAGCCGTCGCGCAACCGGGCCAGCCCGTGCTCCAACGCGGCGACGTAGTTGGACACCTCGACCACGTCGTCCAAGGGTGCGCCGGGAGCTTGCTCCAACTCAAACAGCAGGAGGTCAGAAACGGAGGACTGCGTGCCCTCGATCTGACTGGAGAGCACGGCTTCACGCCGGACGTAAGCGTAAAGAAACAGGTCGGGGTCGGGGAGCAAGGCCGTGATGGCGTCCAGGCGACCCACTGCCAACAAGGCATGCTCCAAACGCCGCTGGCGCTCCGGCGAAAGCTCGACGGGCGGCTTCGGGGGCAGGGGCAGAGGCACGAAGGCCCGCACTGTCTCGCCACCGGCCGCGGTGATCCGATATTGGCCTGTCAATCCGCGCCGCATGGTCAACCGGTCTGTTTACGCGGATGAAAATAGCAGGGTTGGTTGTTTACAGGAAGCGCCTTTTTTGTAAATAGCCATCAGTCTCAGAAGCCCAACTCCTTCAGGTTTCGAGTGATGGCGGCATCGAGGCGGGGCGGTTTCGGCTTGTTGCTGGCGCAGTTGGGCGACAAGCCTGGTCATCTTTTCCTCGAACGGCTCGCCATCGTCTTCCTGCTTTTCTGCGCCCACGTACCGGCCGGGGGTGAGGACGTGGGCGTGCTTGCGGATTTCCTCCAGCGTGGCGCTTTTGCAGAACCTTGGAATGTCGGCATACGCCGTCATCCCAAGGTTCAGAGTTCCTGATCCCGATTAAACGTTGTCGCAAGAGGCGAAGGTTGATTGCGAGCCCGTCAATCGCGGGGATTGA
>JARYMD010000519.1 GCA_029907285.1 Verrucomicrobiota bacterium
CTCGCGCCGCGCCTGGTGGGGCGAATTCGTCGCTCTCGGCGGCAATGAATTGCGATGTGCGATGAAGTCAGCCAGTATTTTCAATGACGTCATCGGCCCGGTGATGCGGGGGCCGTCGAGTTCACATTGTGCGGCCGCGTTGCGGATCGGGCGGCTGGCCAGAGACCTCATGAGCGGCCAGCTCGATGAGGTGCTGGTCGAGTTCGACCGCAAAGGCTCGCTGCCGACCACCCACGACTCGCAAGGGTCGGACATGGGATTGTTCGGCGGGCTCATGGGCTGGGACGCCACAGACGATCGGTTGCCCGGGTCGGCGCAGGCCCTGCGCGATCTGGGCGTGCAAATCCGAATCGAAATCGTGGACGCCGGCGATCTGCATCCAAACACTTACCGCCTCACGTTGCGCAGCGGACAGGAGCGTCATAGCGTGCGCGCGATCTCGACGGGTGGCGGCATGATCGAGGTGATCGACGTGGATGGCTTTGGGGTTTCCATGTTCGGCGATTGCTTTGAAACGCTGCTATGGGTCAGCAGCCGCGGCTCGGAACTGGCTCGGGAACTGGCAAAGCTGGTGCCCGCTGATGCCATCCTTGTGCATGAAGGCCGGGGCGAACAACTGGTGGAAGTCAAGGCGGGTCAGTTTGTGAGCGAGGAAGTGATCGCCAGGCTGAACGGCTTCTTCGCAATCCGTGCAGTCAAACGATTGTCGCCGGTGCTGCCGGTCTTGTCAGACAGAGACACGCGCGTGCCATTCACGACCTGCGCGGAGATGCTTTCATACGACGCGGGCCGGAACCTCCCGCTGTGGAAGCTGGCGGTGGAATACGAAATGGCGCGGGGCGGTCTGACCGAGGCGGAGGTAATCGACAGAATGGTCGAAATCGTCCGCATTTTGCGGCGTTCGATTGCCCATGGCATCGCAGGCACAAGCTACGACGATCGCTTGCTGGGCTGCCAGTGCGGCCGGTTCAATGATCTGATGCGAGCCGGGCGGCTCTTGAACGGCGGCGTTTTGAACCGCGTCATTCTTTACGTCAGTGCGCTCATGGAAGTGAAGAGTTCGATGGGTGTGATCGTGGCTGCGCCGACGGCGGGGGCGTGCGCAGCACTGCCGGGGGCAGTCATTGCCGTCGCAGAAGAGATGGGGCTTGGGGAACTCGAAATGGCGAAGGCGATGTTGGCCGCCGGGGTTATTGGCGTTTTCATTGCGACGCGGTGGACATTTGCGGCGGAAGTTGGCGGGTGCCAGGCCGAATGCGGCTCTGCCGGGTGCATGGCGGCGGCGGCGCTGGCGGACATGGCGGGAGGGACCTTGTCGCAATCGGTTTCAGCCGCTTCGCTCGCACTGCAGAGCATGCTGGGCATGATTTGCGATCCAATCGCGAACCGCGTCGAAGCGCCGTGTCTTGGGAAGAACGTGATGGCGGCTAGCAACGCGCTGGCCTGCGCGAACATGGCGCTTGCCGGCTACGACCCGGTCGTTCCGCTGGATGAGGTCATCGAGGCGGCCCGACAAGTGGGCGGCCAAATGCCGCGCGAGCTTCGCTGCACAGCGTTGGGCGGGCTTTCGACCACGCCGACGTCACGTGCCATCGAGCAGCGGTTGGCGGCAAAGAGATCTTCGGCGTGCGATAGGCAGTGCGGCTGTGATTGACGATGGATACTGGGTCATTCTCATTTGGACAAAACCGATGCGCCGCTGGATGGCGGGCATTAAGTGACGGTTCGATCCAAACCGAGCTCAAGACGATGTGGATACAACTGGCCTGAAACGATCATGTTTATGCTCAAACTCATCTTATTTCGCGCAGCCCTCATCGTGGGAATGGCGATTGCCACAATGGAAGCCCGTTTGATTGCGTCGGAAGCTGACATGAAGCTGGCCGTGTTCTTCCGGAACTATCTCGAGGCGGATTGCCAGCTCAGCCCGATGCGCGCCACGCGGCTTGGCGACCACCGGTTTGACCGTCTGTTGGATGATGTCTCCGCCGCGGCCATCAAACGCCGCACAGAGCTTGCCCGCCACACATTGAAGGAAATGCCGCGCCGGGTGGATTACGCGAAGCTGTCCCGCGCATGCCAGGTTGACTACGAAATCCTCCGGTACGATCTTGAAACCGGTCTGTGGCTGGATGAAATCGAGCGACCCTACGAAACCGACCCGCGCATCTACACGAGCCTGGCCACCGATTGTGTGTACGCTCTGCTAACGCAGTCCACCCTGCCCAAGGAGATGAACATCAGCAACGCTGCTGCGCGAATTCGGTTCGTGCCAGGGTTGCTCGCGGACGGACGGCAGAACCTGCGCCATCCCCCGCGAGTGGTAACCGAATTCAGTGCAACTCTCCTCTTATTTCGTCGGGCGGATGGCTTTCATGCGTCTGCGCCAGCAAATCCAACGTGAACTTGGCAGCGACTTCAACCTTGCCCGCTTCCATGAGGCATTTTCCTTTTGGGGTTCTTTTGCAAGTGTCCTGCCCAGAGCAAGTTCACGTGTTTTTGGATTTCACGAAAATGG
>JARYMD010000051.1 GCA_029907285.1 Verrucomicrobiota bacterium
AGAGCGCCATTGACCTGCGGCGTTTGAATGAGAAGTTCGCAGGCGAGCACGGGTTCATTGCTGTTGCAAGCGGGCAGTTTGTTCACAGTGCCAGCGGGCAGCCCGTGCGTTTCTGGGCTGTCAATGGCCCGTCGGGCGAGGGCCGCGACGGCGGCGATTTTCGCCGCACGGCACGGCTTCTCGCCAAGTATGGCGTCAATCTGGTCCGCCATCACCGAGCCGTGTTCGACAAAGATGGCGAGCTGAATCCTGAGTCGGTCCGACGGATTCAGGCTGTGGTTGAGGCGATGAAGGCGGAGGGTATCTACACGCATCTTTCCATCTACTTTCCGCTCTGGTTCACGCCGCGTGCGGACCATCCATGGCTCAAAGGGTACGATGGCAAGTCGCATCCGTTTGCCGCGCTCATGTTCAATCCTGATTTCCAGGCGAAGTACCGTGGGTGGTGGCGGGCGCTTCTGACAACGCCAAGTGAAACCACGGGCCGCCGTCTGTTGGACGAACCGGCGGTCTTCGGCGTGGAAGTGCAGAACGAAGATTCGTTCTTCTTCTGGACTTTCGACGCAAAGAACATTCCTGATGAACAACTGCGCCTGATCGAGAAGATGTTTGGTGACTGGCTTCGGAGGAAGTACGGGTCCCTTGACGCTGCCTTTGCTGCCTGGGACGGCGCGAAGCTGAACCGCGACACCCCGGCTGAAGGGCGGGTCGCCTTCCGTCCGCTCTGGAACATGTTCAATGAAAAAACGGCCCGCGACAAAGACACCGTGTGTTTTCTGTTTGAGCTTCAAACGAGGTTCTACCAAGAGACGGTTGCGTTCCTTCGCGGTCTTGGTTTCAAAGGCCTCATCACGGCGTCGAATTGGTCCACTGCGAGTCCGGAAGTGTTTGGGCCGTTGGAGAAGCTCAGTTACACTGCAGGTGATTTTATTGACCGGCACGGTTATTTCGAGTGCAACCACAAAGGCGATAACGCCGCCTGGTCCATTCGCAACGGACACACTTACTCCGACCGCAGCGCGCTCCGGTTCGAGGCGCCAGACCCGGCCAAACCGCGCCAATTCGTCCATCCGGTCATGGACCCGCACTATGACAACAAACCTTCAATGATCTCAGAAACCACGTTTTGCCGCCCGAATCGATACCGCTCCGAAGCACCACTCTACTATGCAGTTTACGGCGCATTGCAGGACAGCGACGCAATTGTTCACTTCGCCTTCGACGGCAGCCGCTGGGGGGTCAAGCCGAATTTCTGGATGCAACAATGGACCCTGATGACGCCAGCAATGATGGGCCAGTTTCCTGCCGCGGCATTGATTTATCGGCGCGGCCTGGTGTCGCCCGGGCAAGTGCTCGCCGAGATCAAGCTCAACAAAGCCGACTTGCTCGGTCTCAAGGGCACGCCGCTCCCTCAGGACGCGGCCCTGGACGAACTGCGTCTGGCGGACGTGCCGAGGGGCGTCGAGGTGAAGCCGGGCCAGCGCATTGATCCCCTTATCCACTACGCTGGGCGCGTCAATGTGCAGTTTGTGGATGAAGCGGGATCGACGAAACTGGCCGACCTGACTTCGTTTGTTGACCATGCGAAGAGAACCGTAACCAGCAGCACAGGCGAAATCAGCCTTGATTATGGAACCGGGGTTCTGCGGCTGAACGCACCTTGTGCCCAGGGTGTTAGTGGCGCGCTGAAGGCGGCCGGCCCGGTGGACCTGAAAGACATGCATGTCAACAGCTCTCTCGAGTTGGGGCACATTGTTGCAGTGACGCTGGACGACCAGCCTTTGGCGACTTCACGGCTACTCCTGCTTCAGGTCATGACCGAAGAGCGGGAGAGCAATCGGCAGACGGAGCAAGTGAACCCGACGGTCAAGCGTATTGTCAGTATTGGCACGGACCCGTGGCAGGTGCGGGCCCTTGAAGGAACGGTTCGATTCAAGCGCGCCGATGCCGCCATGCTCAAGGTGACAGCGTTGGATTTCAACGGGTACGCGGTCGGGTCAGTGGGCAACGCAGATGAAATCCGGCTTCAGAAAAACACACTTTATTACCTAATAAGCCGGTAGAGAGCGGCACAGCCCAATCCAAATAGGAAAGACAACCAGTGCGGCATCCCAAAGAACCGTCTCCGGCGAAAGTGCTGTTCCGGCCACAATCGCCGCCTTGATTGCCGATGGCCTGTGCAGCGTCTTTGCGGGGATAGCAGGTGCTCTTCAGAACAGTCGCGAACGAACCTGTGACCTCGAGCGCGTATTCTGTGCCGACCCTGTGTGCTTGAATGGTCGGCTATTGACATTTCCGGGCTCGAGATTTGGCCTGACTTTGATCCGGTTTTGTGGATAGTGGGACGCCGGCAATTGCGGCCACGCAGCCAAAAACAGGATTTGGTCAAGCATGCGTTTTTTGATGCTCAATTGGAGAGACCCGAAAAACCCGCTTGCAGGCGGAGCGGAACGGGTCACCGAAGGTTACCTCACAGCGCTCCGTGAGCGCGGGCACGAGGTCTTTTGGTTCACAAACACGTTTCCAGGCGCTTCGCCCGAGGATGTAATCTCGGGAATCCGCATCGTCAGGGCAGGTTTCAAGGGCACGTCCGTGATTGCAGCATGGAAATGGTACAGGCGGCAGCCGCGGTTCGATCTGGTTATTGATCAGCACCATGGGATTCCGTGGTACGCGCCGTGGTGGTGCAAAACGAATTGCATTGCTTACCTGCATGAAGTCTTGGGCCCCATCTGGGACGTGTTTTATCGATGGCCGACATCCGCCATCGGCCGGTGCCAGGAATGCGTGACTCATTGGCTTTACCGGAACGTGCAGTTCTGGACAGCTTCCGCTACAACCAAGGCCATCCTTGAAAGTCACGGTGTCCGGCGGGTCAAGCTCATCCCGTACGGCGTTCACACGGTTGCACTGCCGACGCTCGACCCAAAACCTCTGACGCCGCCAATCCGACTGATTATGGTTTCGCGTCTTGCGCCCAACAAACGTGTCGAGCACGGAATACTGGCGCTGGCCGAGCTTTTGAAGCGCGGAATGGATGCGACTCTCACGATAGTTGGCGGGGGCGAAATGGAGCCTGTCTGCCGCCAGCTTGCACACCAGCTTCATTTGACAGACCGGGTCATTTTCACCGGCCGCCTGTCAGAGGAGGAAAAGGACAAGCGTCTCGCACAAGCGCATCTTCTGCTGCACACGTCACTTCGTGAAGGTTGGGGGCTGAACGTGATCGAAGCCAATGCCATGGGCACGCCTGCCGTTGTGTATCCGGTTGCGGGATTGACAGAATCAACACTCCACGAACAGACCGGCCTCATCGCTTCGGCCGAAACGCCGGAATCACTCGCCGACGCCGTGCAGCGTTGTGTAGTGAGTCCTGGCATGTACGAAGCGTTCAGACGCGCGGCATGGGAACGCGCCAAGAGTTTCCATTGGAGCAAGGTTTTGCCTGTTGCGTGCGACTGGCTCGAGCAACAAGCCAGAGGTGGCCGTTAGCCCGGAAATCTCACCGAAATGAAGCTTTGGGTGTCCTGGGCCGGTGAGCCGGTGAGATTTCCGTCTTGGCGTGGAAGGCTACATTGCGGGTGGCGGGCACGGCAGCGCTTCCTCAGCGAGTTTTCTCAGCATGTCTTCGACCATCTTCGGGTCGCGGATTCGCAAGAACCCCAATTCTTCATATCTCCGATCGCCCTCGGAGTCGCGCCAAGCACGGCGGCCAATGATCACGTCGCTGCGGGACAGGTGTGCCAACCCACTGGATGCGCTCGCTTTGCGCAAGTTCGCGATCGATCTTGTCCTGAAGATGTCTTGGGATGTTCATTTAGTAAGCCATTCTCGTGTTGTAAATTGCACGGTAAGCCCGGAGTTCGGGTGTGTCCGGGAAGCGTTCGTGTGAGGTGTACGGGTATTTTGTCATGCCGCGAAATGGCAGTGGTTCAAGTGTCTGCGGTTCTGCGGTGTAGAGGTCCATGTCCTTGCACCATGCGTGCGAAACGAGGATGAAACTTCGTTTGAAACCTGCGGGGCATTGTTTGACAGCGGCGGCGTCGAAGGTCAGAGCGATCTCATCGCCGGGACCGATGATGGCGTACATGTTGTCAAACTCGCGAAGCAGTTCAGTGACCTTTCCGTACCGTGTGTATGCGCCGCGGAGAACATGGAACGGCGCGGACGCATCTGCGTTCTCGTAATCGTAAATCAGCGGCAATCGTCCGTCCGGCGAATACTCACGGGCGAATCCTGTTCGGCGAAGTTCGGCCGAAACCATTGGGACAGGCTGGATGGCAACATTATCCGTGCCAATGTGCACGCCGATGAAAACCTGGTCATAGCCGATTTCGAGGTTGCTGGTAAGCCGCAGTTTTCGGTCAAGAGGACCAATCAACCCTGTCAGTTCAACGGTCATTGTTCTGTCCATGCCGCCCGGGGCGCCGGCGTCGGGCACGATCGTTTCCCATCGGCCGTCGGATGCCTGCCGCTCGATTCGGATCGGCTCCCATTTCACACCGGACTGCGCCGCGGCATAAACAGTCTGCGAGTACGGGTATTCGATGTAACCGCGAATGAAGAGGAACACTCGATTTTGAGTGCCCAGCTTTTCGAGCTGGCCGCCGAAGTCCAGCTCGAGCGAATGGCTCCGGCAAAACCCAAAGTAACGCCGGTCCAGCGGCGGATCGTAAGCGTACACACGATCAGCATGGGCTATCCGCGCCGTGCAATCGCGTCCTCGGTAATCAACGGCGCGCAACGGCTCGAGTTGGCGGCCGATTACGATCAACTCATGGGTTGGGATTGGGCCGCTGACAGCAAGGCGTTCGTCCGGAAACACGCTGAGCTCGGCTGGGTGGTCAATCGCCAACAACTCGAGCCGGTCGATGTACGCCGCTTCTTCCATCGGCTCGGTTATCCGCAATTCATAAATGCCGCCGCGCTCGCGCAGTTTGTCTCCGTCGATTTTCACATGCTCGAGAGCCTGCGGTGTCGCGCTTTCGGAAGGAGAAACGTAATAACCAAGACCGCCCACACCGGCAAAATCGGTCACGAACTCGAACCGGTTCCCGTTCCATGCGAAGAGGACAGGGCAACTCGAAACCTTCCTTTGCAATTCGGAGACCTTGTGAACCGATCCTGCACCGAGCCCCAACTCGAACTGCGCCACGCCATCGGGCCAGTGAAACGCGACATAATCGGCCTTTGTTTGGCCGCCCAAGCCCGCAAGCGGCGGCAACAAGGATTGACATGGTCCGCCGCTTTGCCCCGTGTAAATCAGCGTTTGTTCCAACAGCCCAGCGCGCACGGTCAATTTCACGCCGTACCCGCTGGCCGGGCTTCGCGTTCGGCCATCCCGTTCGCGCAGCCCGGTGGGCGCGACGGCCAACCCGGTCGATGGCGGCACAAGCTGCCCCGGGAACAGTCTGATTCGGCTCTTGTCTGACCGGTCGGCAACCAAAAGATCGGGCGCGAAGTCGCCCGTCAGGTCGCACAACTCGATGCATTCGGTTGATTCGGCGTAGTCAGGCCATGCGCGCGTCTGCCATACGAACGTCCCAGAGCCGGTGTTGAAAAGCAGATGCGCTTCTTTGCCAAACAATGCCAGATCAAGGTCGCCATCCAGGTCAACATCGCCAATCCGCATCGCCCGAATTGGCCCCCATGTTGATGCGGTTTTTGCGGTTCCTTCGAATGCAGTGCACCGAACGAACCGGCCTCGCCCGTCGCCAAGATACAACTGCAATTGCGGATTTGCGGCGCCGAGAGCGAGTATGTCGAGGTTGCCATCGCCGTCAAAATCCTGCATTGCGGCTCCAAGATCGCCGCGGATATCGAGTTGATCAGGCGCTTCGTGATACCGGCCACCGAGGTCGTTGAGGAACAGTTTTGCGGCTGCGCCGGCCCGCAGAACCAACAGGTCAGCGTCACGGTCGCTGTCAACGTCCCCAAACAGAACCATCGCTGTTTTGCTGCCGGCACAGTCAACGCCCGCCGTCGCCGCGATATCCGTGAATGTTCCGTCCCCATTATTATTCAGCAACTGGTTGCGGACGGGTTCATTGCCGCCGAGTGCCGCCGCATTACAGACGAATATGTCGAGGTCGCCGTCGTGATCGGCATCGACAAAAACCGCCGAGGAGCTGACGGTCGGCGGGCCTCCAACACCGGCAGACTCAGTGACGTTGCTGAACTTGCACGCGCCATCATTCTTGAACAAGAAATTCGGCCCGGCGCATGCGACAAAAAGGTCGGGCTTGCCATCGTTGTCGAAGTCGCCAACCGCACAACTCAGCGCGTTTCGAACCTGTTCGAGCCCGGAACCTGCGGTGACATGCTCATACCGCCCTTGATTGTTCTGTTTCAGCAAGACAAGGGTGCCGACTGCATCAGGCGTTGTCGCGGTCACAACCAGTTCCGCCCTGCCATCAAGATCAAAATCACCAGCCGCAACACCGCCTGCAGACACAAGCGCATCGGCCGCATTGGTCTTGTCTGAACGCCGCGGAGTTGGCGACCGGGCGATTATGTTTTCCCCATCCCAAAGCGCCGTGGCAGGCGCAGGCGTGAAACGGCTTTTCGACACCGGGCGGCTGCGAGACGCAATCGGTCGTGCCAGAGCAAGGTCGCCCATCTGGTTGTACTGAGGAAGTTCGACGGACTCTCCCACGGGGCTTTGCCGGAGCGCCATGAACCGGTCCATATACTCCCGTGCTTTGTTTGTATTGCCGGCGCGCAACGCAGACTGGTAAAGCTGGTAGTATGCGCTGTATAGGTTCGGGCGCAATTCGATGGCCCGTCTCAGCGCGTTCTCGGGGGATTGTCCGGCCCGCTGCTGGCACAAACCCAGCAAATACCATGCAATGCCGTCGTCCGGTCTGAGTTTGACAACCTTTTCGAAGCACGCCATCCCCTCTTGCGCCTTGCCAACATGCTGCAAAATGATTCCCTTGAAATACAAAGCGCGGGCATTGTCCGGCTCCTTTGCGAGAACTTCGTCGAGCATGCTACTCGCACGATCTATGTCCTGGTCTTCCTTACGGCCGCGATTGAACAGCGAGATGGCGAGGTTGATTCTGGCGTCAGCAAGGGCCGGAGCCGCCTGAACAACTTTCTCGAAAGCAGCCACCGCGCGCTCGTAATCGTATTGGCCCATGAACCCGACTCCCTGGTTCATCGCCTCGATAGTTTCAGGGCCGAGCCGCGGGCTGCGGTCGGGTTTTCCACACCCTGCAAGAACCACGAGTGACAGTGCGATTGCCGCCGCTTTTCGGACGCAGTTATCGCGCGCAGAAACAGAACGCGGCGTTGGTTTGGTTCCATTCATCATCAAATCTTTCACGGCCTTTGCCTTCAAAGTTCTTAATTACTGGCCACTATTTCTTCGACTTCAGGGGCGGTCAAGTCACACCGCCACCACAGCACCGAGTTTCGGAGGCACGAACGCCGATGTTTCGCCGTGCTGTCGCATGTCCAGCCTTGTTGTCATACAGCGATCCGTCCGCCGCCCCATGACTCCTGTCCCCTGTCCCGTTCTCACTCTCCATTCCCTACAGTCCATGGCCTTTGGTCTATGGTCTATGGTCCATGGTCTATGGTCTCTCCCCGCCCACAGTCCTCAGCTCGATGTCCGTGTTTTTGATTCGAGGCTCTGTTGAGGCTGCGTTGTGCTGAGATTCGCCGGGCTCGCGCACACGCAGAATCGTGTCAGGCTGTACATCGGTCAAGACCTGGGTTTGACCGCTGGGCCACCTGATTTCTATGCGTTCGACCTTGGGATTTGGCCCGAGCCCGAAATGCAGCCGCGGATCGGACTGGAACACATAGGTCGTCGGACATCTACACTCGGCGGCCAAGGTCCGGCCGCCTGCGTGGACTCTTACAAGAGCGCCAAATCCATCGAGGTTGCTCCGAGTGCCTTCCAAGCGCAGCTTGAGCCAGTGGTTCTGGGTTTGAGCGCGATTGTGTAACAAGGCAACAGGCCCGCCCAGTGTGCATATCACAATGTCAAGCCGCCCGTCGTTGTCGAAATCCACCAAGCCGCTGCCTCTTGCGTTGACCATTTGTGAGAAGAACGGGCCGGCAATGGCTGCAGCGTCCTTGAACGATGCACGGCCGTCATTCTGGAGAAGCAAAGGGCGCATGCCCTTCACAAAATGCGCGTCGCCGTTCGCAATGAACAGGTCCAAAACTCCGTCATTGTCGAAATCAACAAAGTTGCCGCCCCATGATGTCAGGCCGCTGGTCAGCTTGCCGACCCCCGCCGCCGCACCGCGGTCTTCGAATACACACCCGGGCCCGTTGACATAAAGCGACGGCACGCCAAACCTTGTCACAAACATGTCCGGCAAACCGTCGCCATTACAGTCTCCGACCGTGGCTGCCATCGAACCTTCCGCGGCGCCGAATTGATTGTACGCCACGCCTCTGAGGAAACCTTCTTCTTTGAACTTCCCTTTGCCGTCGTTGACGAAGAGGAGATTTGGCGTGCCGTCGTTCGAAACATAGAGGTCCGTGTCGCCGTCGAGGTCGAAATCCAGCGCCGCAACCGACATTGCCCTGTGGCCGGGGACAAGAATTCCGGCCTGCTCGCTGACGTCTCGGAATGTGCCGTCTCCATTGTTGCGATAAAGGATGTTAAGTTCAGCCTGGTAAAACAACGGTCCGGCGTATGGGACACCGCTGCCGGGCGGCGGTTTTATGGCGGGATCGAACACCAGATAGTTCGCCACAAGCAAGTCAAGGTAACCGTCGTTGTCCATGTCGAAGAACGTTGCTGAAATGCCGGTTTTTTTTGCTGTTATGCCGGCCCTTTCGGTTACGTCCCTGAACGTGCCGTTGCCGAGGTTTTCGTACAGTATGTATCCGTCAAAGTTCACCACAAACAAATCGGTGTCACCGTCGTTGTCGTAGTCCGCAGCCGCTGCAGTCACACCGAAACCGTGCCCGGACACACCCGCCTTTTCTGTTACGTCCTCGAACCTGCCGTTGCCAAGGTTGCGGTACAGTCGGTTACTCCTGCGACTGCGCTCCATTGGATTGTCAGAAAGCGATTGCGGCACGCCGGAGTTGGCAAGGTAAACATCCATAAGGCCATCCCCGTCAAAATCGAGAATCGCGCCTCCGGCACCATCCGAATCCAGTATGTTCGCAATTGCACCGTCAGCGCTCCCGCTGCGCACAACATGCACAAAATTCAAGCCCGACTGTTCCGCAATATCCACATAGACAGGCGCGGCAGCCGCGCGTTGGATCGGCTGGCCGTTTGTTGTCTCTGGCGATGGCTCGCGCGTGGCGGGTTTCCTGCCGCAACCTGCCACCACAAGCACGCACGCGATCATGCAGCACACCGCTGCGCAGCCCGAACCGATCGTTTTCCTCGAGAACATTGGAGCGTTAGCATGCCCGCGGTGCGCATGCGATTCGCGGCGGATTGTTGCAGGCTCATTCATCATCTTCAGATGCTGACCCGTGCACAGTTTTCTTAACCAGACACCACGCTGTCCGGGAGTTCGTTGCGATCGTCTGGCTGCCGCGGAAAATGCCTCGCCAAGACTTCGCCCGTGCGCTGCACCGCTTCCACTACGGCATCAGTGAACCTGCCATCTCGCAAATGGCTCATTGCAGCTTCAACTATTTCCCGCCAGAACGACTCGCCGCATTTCTGGTGGATGCCGATGTCGCCCCACACTGCAAACTGCTGTGATCGCGGCGCAATGTAAATGAGCACCCCGTTCCGTTCACGCGTGGCCGTCATCCCAAGCCGGCCGAACTGATTGCGCGCAGCCGCAAGCGCGTCATCGACCGCCCCATGCGCAACAAAAACGCGAATCTCGCCGGAACTGCGCGCTTCCGCTGCGGCAATCGCATTCACGATCCGCGCTTCATCCAGCTTGGATATGAACTCGTTGGCTTTCATCTGCGCTTCGTTTTCCAGATTCCGGCCGCCGGCCCACTGTGACAAGCAGCCCGATTCATCGCGTCAAGCAGGGGAAATTGTCCGCGAATCACCATCTTCCGCTTGCTCCGCCGCCGCCGAAGCTCCCGCCGCCTCCGCTGAATCCACCGCCACCGGACCATCCACCGCCGCCGCCTGACCATCCGCCCCCGCCCCAGCCGGTTCCACCAAACGGCCCCCAATACACATGGCGCCCTCGATGATACACCGTGGCTCTTCGCCTGATCACCGACAGAAAGACCAAAATGAACAGCAGGAACGGCAGCCACGAAGGAAGAGCGGTTCCCCGTCTCCGCCCGCGTTGTTCAGCAACCGTTTTTCCAGTGCCACGGAACTCGCCTCGCGCCGCAGCAATCATTGCATCAACACCCGCGCGCAGCCCGCCGTTGTAATCGCCCCGCCGAAAGAACGGCGCGACCACATCGTCAATGATTCTCTTGGCAACTGCATCGGGAATCGCCCCTTCCAAACCATAGCCAACCTCGAGCCGCATTGTGCGGTCCTGAATGAAAACAAACAAAATCGCGCCGTTGTTCTTGTCGCGTTGTCCAACTCTCCACGCCCGCGCGACACGCACCGTGTAATCTTCGACCGGCAAACCCGATTCGTTCTTGGGGAAAATCACCACCAGCAATTGCGACGAATCCGTGCGCTCGAATTCTTCAAGCTTGCGATTCAACTCTTCAACTGTCGCCGGACTGGCAACCCCGGCGTAATCGTTGAAATAGCGCAAAGGCGCAGGGGGAATGGCTTCGCCGCCGATGGCACGCAGCGCGCTGAACAGAAACAGTGCGATTAGATAAATGCTCTTCACAAACGCCTTTAACGCGCGGATGGTGCGCTTTGATCAAACTGGACACGCGGCGCTGCCTCCGCTCCGGGTGCAGACTGGAAGTATGGTTTTGGAGCAAACCCGAGCAAACCCGCGAACAGCACCGTTGGAAACTGTTTTATGGCTGTGTTGTACTGGCGCACCGCTTCGTTGAAATCGCGCCGCGCCACCGCTATCCGATTCTCAGTTCCCTCCAGTTGCGCCTGCAAATCACGGAAATTCGCTGTTGCTTTGAGGTCCGGATAGTTCTCGACCACCACCAACAGACGCGACAATGCAGACGACAAACGCGACTGTGCCTGCTCGAACTGCTCGAGTTCAGCCGCGGTCAGCGGCGCCCGATTGTTCCCTGTCCGCAACTGCCCAACAGAAGCCCGCGCCTCGACAACTTGTGTGACGGTCGATTTTTCAAAATTGGCTGCGCCGGAAACCGTGCTGACCAGATTCGGAATAAGGTCGGCACGCCGCTGATAGTGTGTCTGCACCTGCGCCCATTTTTCCTCCACGTTCTGCGACAAGCTCACGAGCCTGTTGTAGCTTGTGCAGCCGCCAATCAACAGAAACAGCAAGGCAACAGCAATAATGCCTCCGCATCCCAACACCGTTTTCTTCATGCGGGCAAGGCTATCAGAAGCACCAGATGCGGGCGATGAAAAAGTCCGTCACTTTCCGCGTGCAAGCGAGGCGCCGAGATCGGCAATGCCCGCCGGGCTATTGCACTGTAAGCTTGGCCGGTCTGAGGCTGAGCCCCGCTAATTTTCACGATAGCAGTGCAAAAACGGCGTCAGGGAGAGACAATTCTCGCTGCGAGGTCAGGTGCGAGGACGGTGAAATGTCGCAGGTTCAACGTGTAAATTCTCTCTGCACCGACCTTCCTTGCGCATGCGAGCAGCAACAGGTCGCAAATCGCACCGCCCCTTGCTCCGGCGGGGCCGGCAGTCTCTATCACTCGCATGTAGTCGGCAGATGACACTGCAACCAAAGAAAGCCGCTCATAAACGTCTTGACGGATCAACTGCACAGCCTCGTTCTGGGACAAGTGCAGTCCCAATCGCCCGCCGGTCAGAGTGGCATAGCACTCGGCCACACTGTGTGCACTGGCATAACCATCTTCGGCCTTTTCCAAAGCCTTTGCGCAAGCACCGTGCCGGGGCTCGTCCTCAACCATCGCAGCCACCAAAACCGTAGTGTCGAAGAATTCCTTCATGCCCTGTCTTGCCGGGTGTTCCGGACCGCTTCAACCACGTCCACCGCAACCCCCTGTTTGGCCACAACAAGCAGCTTGCCTCGCCGGGAAAGCTTGCCTGGTTCCGGCTCTGCAAGTGTGAGTTCCAAGCGGTTTCCGGCCACCTCGGCTTCGAACAGGGCGGTTTTGGGCACGTTCAGCATCCGCCGGATATGCTTGGGCAACACCAGACGCCCCGACGCGTCCATGGCTATGAGCGTTTTCATGGAATAAATTATGGTTTATGCTATTCCAAATGGCAACATGTCTTCCAGCTCAAGCCTCGCTCGCAGTCCGGCTGTGCCCAGCCCTGAAATCTCACCGTGCAACCTCCGAGACGCATCCATGCCTTCATTTGTCAATTCCGCACCGCTTTTGCTTCAAGGCCGACCGTCAAATGATTTGCTTCCTCCTGCCACGCACGGGGGATTGTGGCGACGCACACTGTTACATTGCCACGCTTGTGCGAGGCAAAAACCACCTGTTCGCCCTTCCGATCCCATCCGACCTCGGGATGCTCGCCGCCGCCGTACTTTCTATGTCCTGCTGTCAGGAGCCGAGGCCGCCCTGTCTTGCCTTCAAAAAGCACGATGTCACCATGCCAGTTGTCGGCTGCAATCCAGCGGCCGTCTTCGCTGCCGGAAGCGTGCCACCAGTTGCGTTTGGCGACCTGAGCGGGCGTGGCGTCCGGCCACCAACTGCCCGCTCCGATTATTCGCACCGTGCCGCGGCGAAGGTCCAGCAGCTTGACGTGCGAGTCTTCGATCGGCTTTGGATTCACCCCGCCGCAGAATCCCAACTGGTCGTTCACCCACCAGAACTCGTGAGTGACCAGCTCGTCTTTCCACTCCGTGTAAGGGCACCATGGGCGCCGATCGCGGGTATCCACAACCCAAAGTCGATTTGGCGCGCCCGCAAAGCTGAGCCAGTTCGGATTTGTCATGCTCCATTGGACGTGGCCGTGGTATTCAACGCCGTCAGGCATGTCGCACAGCCGTTCCCACCGGCCGGTCTCGACATCTATCAACACAAGCCCTGGCCGGCCGCTGCCGTTGAGTTTTGCGCCGCCGACGGCAAGGTAACGGCCGTCGCAACTCTCGTTCAAATACACATCTATCCCCTTGATTGTGCACAAATGCCGTTCCCGAGCGGTAACAGCCGCCTTGGGTTTGCCATCGGCTTCACGCACACGCAACTGAATGGCAACCTCGACAATTCTGTCACCGGCCACCCCGAACACGCTGTTCCGGAGCTTGGCCGCTGTTGGCCATCGAAGTTTCATGCCGTCAGAAGCTCTTATTGATACCAGCTCGCCTGTCTCCACCACATACCCCATGAGACCGCCGTTTTCGCGCCCCGAGAAAAACAGGATCACCGAACCGTCCGCCAACCACGATCGCTGATGAAAATACAGGTTGGTGTCCTTGTGTTCCCCGCGGGTGAGGAACCGCAATTCAGCGCCGGTTTCAGCATCCGTTCTGAGTTCATCTTCGCGCGGGCAGGTCATGAGCTGGTACTCGGGCCCCCAGCTCCCGGCGTTCGAATTGAAAGCCGTCCCGGCAAACCACAGAACAACGGTCATCAACCATCGCGCATTCATATGTGTTGTTTTGCTATTGTTGGACAAAGCCCAGCATGTTGGTTTTGTTTTTGACAACCGCAATCAGTTGCTTGCAGCCACGGGTGTGTTGTAAGGTATGACAACAGATGACGCTGCTGCAACGAATGGAGTTTGACCGGAAGCAGCGCCGGGAGCGTCTGCGGTTGGACGTGCGGCAACAACTGCAAGCCGCTTTGCAGAAGCTGCTCCCGGCCCAAAGGGTCATTGTGTTTGGTTCTTTGACCAAACCAGGGCGTTTCTGCGAGGCATCCGATGTTGACCTGGCATTGGAATCCGAGCCGGGTGAATTGTCGGTGTGCCAGTTGACGAGCATGTTGGCCGAGACTTTGGGACGACCGGTGGACGTCGTATTGCTGCCGGAATGCCGGTTCAGGGACAAAATCTTGCGCGAAGGCGAGTCATGGACGCTGTGGGTTTGAACATTCTGCTGGAAGAGCTGCGGGCAGACTGTGAAGTGGCGCAGGATGCCGCCCGTAAGGCGGCATTTCGGTCAAAGGAAACCAGCCCCGGTCACCTTGAAGCTTGTGCCTACGAGCTGGCAAGGTTTTACAACGTCATCGAGCAAATGCTCGAGCGCATATGCGAGAGCTTCGAGAACCAGTTCGAGAAACGTGGCGATTACCATGAACGGCTTTTGCAGCGCCTTAGTCTGGACCTCCAGGGCATTCGGCCTGCCTTCATTCCCAAAGCCAGAGTGCCAGACCTGCGCGAGCTGAAAGGCTTCCGCCACCTGGTACGCCATGCCTATGACCTGACCCTGCGCGCTGATCGACTGACCGAGTTGGCCCGACTCGCCCAGGAAATTTCAGCAGAACTCCCGGCATGGTGCGCCGCGTTCGGTAACAAGGTTCGGACCGAACAGGGCTGGCAGCCTTAATCAAGCGATTTGGAGCGCCGCTCGTTTCACCCGCCAATCAAATCGGCCACTGTCACTTCGGCGATCGACCATCGGACGATGTCGGCGCCGCCGAGTTTCTCTCGTGAAAAACTGTGTGCCACTGCAACGCAACGCATCCCGGCTGCTTTGGCTGCCTGAACGCCGTTGACAGCGTCTTCCACAACAACGCATTCCGCCGGAGACACGCCGAGCTTGCGTGCCGCCGCAAGGAAAATGTCGGGCGCGGGCTTCTTGTGGACAACGTCTTCGGCTGAAACGAGCGCGTCCCATTCCTTCGGTGGCAACCCGATTTTCTGAAGATTGGCCTCGATCTTGATCATGTCTGCGCTCGACGCCAGAGCGGTTTTGCACCCGATCGACCGGCATTTCCGAACCAGCTCGACTGCGCCCGGGAACACCCGAAGCCGGGTTGGGACAAGCGACAGGTAAATCTCGTATGTGCGCTTTTTGGCCGACTCGATGTCCAATGGGAAATTGTACCGCTCCGCAACGCCGCCGATGTAACGGTTTTCGCCGGTCCCGACGAACGGGATGAAATCCTCGGGCGCAACGTTCAACCCGAGTTCCTTGAACATCGCAACTGCAGCGGCGTTGATCAATGGTTCCGAATCTGTCAGCACGCCGTCCATGTCGAATATTACGGCGCGGATTCTATTGGGGTTGTTCATGGTTCAGAATCGTGTTGATGCGGCCGAGGACGGCCGCGCTCCCGGCGGGATTGCTTTTGCAACGCGCTGGCAGAATCCGAATCATTTGCTGGCGGACCGGCACAGCTCTGCGATCGCCTTGTGCAAAATCGGGGCGGTTTCGGGCCCGACCGAGTTCACTTCGCCGTACACTCCACGCGTTGAGCCGTAAAGATAGGGCGGTTTGCGATCCCATTCGCTCTTCGGGATCACGTAACCGATTTCGTCATTTGCAAGGCCGAAAACAAACTTGACCCGGCCGGGCATCAACTGGCGGATTGGCGGGACCTCGACAGGGTCAATGTCGAAATCACCGCCGGGCGGGCGTTCAATGCCGCCATTGACAATT
>JARYMD010000520.1 GCA_029907285.1 Verrucomicrobiota bacterium
GAAAGACCGCCGCGGACTAACGTCCTCGGCTACGGTCACAGAAAACTCACTCTGTAGCCGACGACGTTAGTCGGCGGGAAACTTCCTGCTGAACCGAAAGACCGCCGCGGACTAACGTCCTCGGCTACGGTCACAGAAAACTCACTCTGTAGCCGACGACGTTAGTCGGCGGAACCGTAGCCGACGACGTAAGTCGGCGGGAAACTTGCTTGCGGCTCTGAAATCCTGCGGACTGATCCCGCAGAGCGGGACAGCTACAGGATCACCGAAAATCCCCTGTAGCCGTTCCGCAAAGCGGGACAGTGGCACTGCTTTGCCTGCGCGCATGGCCGATGTGATTCGCCCCGGCTGCGCCGCCGCACGCTGAGTTTACCCTTTAAGGAAATAGCCGCGGTGCTTTTCTGTCACGGGCAGGCCCAGTCGTTCCATCACTTGCATCATGTCTTCCCAAACCTTGCGCTTTTCCTGCAAGGACTGGTTGCGCAGGAGGTACGCCGGATGATAAGTGGGCATCACGGGAACACCTTGGAATTCCAGCCACTGTCCGCGAACCCTTGTGATGCCCTGCGTTTTGCCAAAGAGACCTTCGACGGCCGTGCCACCAAGCGCGACTATTATTTCCGGTTTGATAATTTTGATTTGTTCGAGGAGGTGGGGCAAACAGGTCGTCATTTCCGTGGGCGTTGGTTTGCGGTTGCCTGTTGCCTGGCCCGGGGTATCAGGCCTGCATTTCAGAATGTTCGCGATGTAAACCTCTTCGCGTCTCAGGCCCATGGTCTGGATTATCTTGGTCAACAACTGCCCGGCTTTCCCGACAAATGGTTCGCCCTGCTCGTCTTCTTCCGTGCCGGGTGCCTCGCCCACAAACATCAGTCTGGCAGCGGGATTCCCGACGCCGAAGACAACATTGCGTCGCGATTGAGCAAGGTGCAGGCATTTTCGGCAGGAAAGAACGCGCTGGCGCAACGCGTCGAGGGCAGCCCGCTTGCCTTCAAGATCGGTCGGCGCCGCAGAGGTGTCTATCAGCATGCCGGCGGGTTTTGCAGCGGGCACGGCCGCTTCTTGTGCTGGCACAGCGGCCTGACTTGGCAGTTGTGCAGCAGGTGCTCTACGCGGAAGACCAGCCGTGGCAAAAAGCGCAGTCAACGTCCGTTGCGATACAGGAACGAACTTGACGCCCTTTTCGCGGAGGTCTTCCAAGTGCTTGATTGTCGCTTCAAGCAATTCGACGTAAGAATTGCCAGCCGAGTTGTTCATCGAATCTCGCGCCAGAACAGGTTGCTCAGAATCGGTTCAGAGCCCCTTCACCTCCCAACCTTGCCGGTACGTACGACGGATGTGCCGGTTTGCGTCGTTGTTGTTCTTGAACCTGAGCGCGGCCGAGTCCCATTCGAGCGTTGTTTGCGGGAAATGGGTTGCAACTCCGCCCAGCAGCACGGTTTCCGTTAGCGGACCGGAATAATCGAAGTTGGCAGACGCTTTGCCTTCGCCCCTGCACGCGTTGACCCATTGGAGCCAGTGGTTGTCCCCTTGGACACGCGGAGTGGGATATGATTCGAATTGAGCTTCAGGCAAAAGGCGGGGCGGACCGATGTGCGGCAGCAACATGACGCCTTTTGTGCCGATGAAAATCGAGCCTTGATCTGGCATTGGTTCTTCACCGAGCAGCGCCTGCACGTCTTTGGGCGGTCGCTCGTCGCCATCATACCACGTCACACGAACAGTGTCTCCCTCGGTGTACTTCGTCCCTGGAAACACATAATGGATGCGCGCGTTGATCGCCCAGTTCCACTGGTTGGGGGCGGGACCCTCGGAGCGAACTGACAGCGGGGCGCTCAAGGCCAGCGCGCAGAACACCGGATCGTATATGTGGCATCCCATGTCGCCAAATGTCCCGGTTCCGAAATCGAGGCGCTTGCGCCAGTTGCCCGGATGATAGTATCCGTCGCCGATAAACGGGCGTTCTTGTGCGATTCCGAGCCAGAAATCCCAGTTGAGGCCGGGCGGCACTGGATCGACGCGGTTGGGTCTGGGCGAAGGGTCGCCCCACTTCTTGCTGCTCCAAGTATGCACCTCCTTCACTTTGCCGATCGCAAGGTCCTGGATCAGTCGAACTGCCAGCCGATACTCCGAGGCAGAGTGAATCTGGATCCCCATTTGTGTGACGACTCTTTTCTCGCGCGCGGCCAGGGTCAATTGACGTGCTTCGTAGATGTCGTGCGTGAGTGGTTTTTGGCAATGAACATGCCTGCCGAGTTGAATTGCCGACATCGCAATGGGCGCGTGCATGTGGTCTGGGGTCGAGACATTCACAGTGTCGAGGTCTTTTTCCTTTTCCAGCAAAACGCGCCAGTCCTGATAAACCCGCACGTCCGGGAATCTCTGGCGAACCGCTGCGGCGCGGTCCATGTCAACGTCGGCCACTGCGACCAGTTTGACTGCTGGATGCCGTGTGATCGATTCGATGTCAGCAGCAGCCATGCCGCTG
>JARYMD010000521.1 GCA_029907285.1 Verrucomicrobiota bacterium
CACGACGTTGCTCTCCAGACGGATGTAACTGCTGCCCTCATCGGTGTACAATCCCCACCCGCCATAAGTGAACGCGTTCACATCATGAATGAGGTTGTTTCGGATGACCGTGCCCTTTTGGGGACCGAGGGTGTAAATGGCGCCCATGTCACTCAAAACACTCTTGCCGATGTCATGGAGATGATTGAACTCGATCAGGTTATCGTGACATGGATTCTCCTGGTAACCCCAATTCCAACCCACAGAAATCGCAGTGTAGAACAGATCATGAATGTGGTTGTGCGCTATCCTGTTGTGCCCGCTGTGAAAAACCAGGACCCCAACCGCAGCCGGGTAAACAATCCCGAGCTGGTACATGTGATTATCGGTCACGACATTGTTTTCATTCTGATCAAATTCAGATTCGCGCCGTGTGGGTTCACCCAGCCTGACGCCGCCGGCGCCCAAATCGTAAATCTCGTTGCCGACAATCCTGATCTGCTTGCATCCCCTGCCAAAATCCAAGGCGTAACCCCCAAGGCGCGTGAACACACAATCCTCAATCAGACAATCCACAACTCCTTCGCCCCAAATATCGCCCCGCACGCCAACCGCAGCTTGAGTATCCGCGTAACCGTCCTGCGCCAACTCCCAATCAGCATCTGCGAATGTGATACCCCGAATCATCACGTGTTGGACTGCCTTGCCGGCATCGAAATCGCCCTTGAACCGGACCAGTTCTGTCAACCTCGGCGCAATTATCACCGCCTCGTCCGGTTTCTCACCCGGCTCGGCCCAGTACGTTACAACTCCCGTCTTTCGATTCAGATACCACTCGCCCGGTTTGTCCAGTGCGTCTGGCGCGTTCTCGATGTAATACTTGGCGTTGTTCTCCCTGTTCGACGGCCTGGGGTTGCCTGACAATGTCGCAACATGATTGCTCTCGTCCACGGACCGGATTTGCATGCGCAGTTCCGCCCACGCCAACAATGCCACCAGTTCAACGTCGCCGTCGTCAGCCCATTCTTTCTTGATTTCCCCGGGTTTGAACTTGATTTTGACCGGCTTGTCCTGAGGGCTCTCGCCTTCGATTCGATAATAACCCTCGTTTGGTGTTCGAGCGCGTTGCTTGCGTTTTCCATTCACAAACAGTTGCCGAAAATACCATTTCCCTTCGCGCACCTCGGGCACTTCGGCCTGCCACAGCCCGACCTTGCCCTCAACCGGCTTCCAGCCGGTGATGCGGCGGCCTCCGCTGATGATCGGTTTTTCATCCGGATAGGCCGCGATCAGCAATGGTCGTCGCGCGCTGGATCCTGAATGCCCCGGCACCAGTTCAATCGGTTCCTCCAGCTCGTAGGTTCCACCGCGAATGAGAATCGTCGCGCCTTCGAAAGCGTCAGGCAGAAGCCGCTGTGCGGTCAGAACCGTCTTTAGCGCCGCGTGCACGGTGGCCAACGGACCGTCGTCCCTGTTGGCCGTGGGCTCGGGAAGGCTTCCCGACCACTCGTCATTTCCATTGGTCGCCACATTTAACACAAGTGTTTCTGATTTTGCGCCCAACGTCAGAAACACACAGGCCAGCAAGGCAAAAATCGAGCCGGATCGCATAGCACAGAAAGCATAACGCAAGTTCCACCACGAGCTTCAATCCAAAAATTCAGGGATCACTTCCATCGTTCAGCCCTGACCACCGCCTCGCATTCGGATTTGACCAAACAAACCTCTTCCAACAAAGTTGGTTCATGCGTCACGCCATAAGTCATCGCATCAAAACCTGTCTTCACCGCGCGCCTGCACTCATCCTTTTCTACACCCTGATCGCACCATTGTTTCTTGAGATATCGGCGGCCGACCTGCCAGCCAGCGCCCGACAATGGAAGGACGAGGTGGCGTCCAAGATCATGCCTTACTGGTACGACAAAACGGTGGACTGGCAGCGCGGCGGCTATGTTCTTTCAGACGACGCCCTCCGCAGACCCCAGCCCGCCTCGGAAAAGCAAATCGTCACTCAATCCAGAATGGTGTGGGGGTTCTCACACGCTCACGTCAAAGGCTGGCGCGATCCAAAACGCGATTATCTCAAAGCCGCGCAGCAAGGTTACGCGTTCCTTGTCGATCATTTCCGCGACCCCGTCCATGGTGGGTACTACTGGAAAACAACTCTCGCGGGCGAACCAACCAATGACAGAAAGTACCTCTACGGCGAGTCTTTCGTAATTTATGCGCTTGTCGAGTACTACCGCGCCAGCGGCGACAAGGCGGCGCTAGAACACGCTTTGGAGTTGTTCAACGTCATCCAAAAAAATTGCCATGACACTGCCAACGGCGGCTGGGGTGAACATTACGAACGAAACTGGCAACTGATAACCCAGCAGGACAATCGCATCGAGGTTGAACTCGCCGGCCTGAAAAGCGCAAACGCCCACCTGCACTGGATGGAAGCACTCGCCGAGCTGGCCGATGTCACAGACAACAACGACGTCAAAACCGCACTCGCGGAAGCAC
>JARYMD010000522.1 GCA_029907285.1 Verrucomicrobiota bacterium
TGATCAGAGCACTTGTCATGGCGACGGAGTCGGAGGGCATATTACCCAGCCCGGCGTGGTTGAAGGTCCGGGAGGCAAGAGCCGGGGGGCAAGAGCCGGAGGCGTTGCCCGTCAGACAACTTTGGTTTCCGGCTGCGCCGGGCTCCGAAGTACGCGGGGTAAACCTTGCCAAGAGGCAGCCGGGATGCAATTGTTCAGAGGCTAGATGTGATCATGAGTCCAGGCAGAGACGCTGGTTTCAGCAACGAGGATGGCCATTGTCCGGGGTGCGTTGCTGTTGGGGCGGCACCGCTGAGTTCGCTGTGTGCATTCACGCTGATCGAGTTATTGGTTGTGATTGCCATCATAGCGATTTTGGCGGGGATGCTTTTGCCGGCTCTCTCGCGGGCCAAGGAACGGGCGCAGCGGATGATCTGCTTGAACAACATCAAGCAGTTGACGTACGCCGTGCTGATGTATGCCGATGACAACCGCGACAGGTTCATGCCTGACGGCGACGATGATCCGCATTGGGTCAAGCTGCCTTTCCGCGACATGCTGCGCACCAACTACTCGGTCACGCGCCCCACGTTTTATTGTCCGTCAAATCCGAAGTGGAACCGGGACGATTTCTGGACATGGCCGGACAATCAGAGCTGTGTGATTGGGTATGTTTACCTTGTGGCCGAGCCGTCTTACAACAATAACGCCAGCCTTTACCCAAAGCCGATTTCGCATCAACCGATATTCGCTCGACGAAGCACGGACAACGCGTACTATCCGTTGATCTGGGCTGATATGAACCGCAAACTTAACGGCTCATGGATGCGGCCTGGCGATCCGGACCCGCTGGTCCGCGGGGTGAATCATTTCGATTATCGGGGCAAACAACCGGCCGGATCGAACGAGGGATACCTCGACGGCCACGTTGAATGGGTGCCCGCAGTGAAATTCGTCAGCAAACCGAAAATGGATTTCGGCGGGCTTCAATTGTTCTTTTACGCCGGTAAGGACAACTGAGCGGGGGCTCCTTGGCCCTGAAATCTCACCCGATTGAATGCATTGGTGCATTCAGGGAGTTGGCCGGTGACATTCCCGTGCCGGCGCCCCGGCGCGGTTCAGGGTGCGATCGTCAACCACAGTTGGTCGGTCTCGTTGATCAGAAGCCTCCCGGGGGGTGCATAACGCCCAACCAATGGGGCAACCGCATGGTCAAATTGCGGCGGAATAGATGTTACATCAATCACACTGACCACAAAAGGGCGGTTTGCCACTGCAGTTGAGTCTGCTTTCAATTGGAGTATCACCTTGTCAACGCCCGGTTCTGCTGTCTGTGGCACACAGGAAACCCCGTCGGGCAAGCTGAGTGCTGACACCTGCAAGATGCTGGTTGAGGCTGCCGGGCGTTTCAGATTCACGATGACCGGCGTGCTTTCGCCGGGTTTCAATCTGTAACTGTGCGATTCCACTGTTGCCCGAAAAAAAGGCTCCGGCGAAGCAACTTCCAATTGGAACGAATACAGCGGCCCCCCGTTTTCTTTCATGTCCGATACCGCGACGATGTAGTTGCCTGCGCCGGGGGAAACCCAGACCAGTTCGGCGTCGCCCGCGGGCACCGCTTCGGCAAGGACGTTCATGTCACTGTCCAGCACACGAAGCCGTGGCTGCAATGGTGAATCGATGCTTTTTGCGATGACGCGAAATCTGAACCTTTCCTGGCCGCGGGTCTCGAAGCCGTAGTTGATTTGCCGTCCTGCGGGTGCGATTACGCCTCTTGTCAGGCTGGGGATCATGAGCGTTCGCACTGCCACCATTGGCCGGAACATTTCCACGACTGTCTGAAGGCTGCGGGGGGCTTGGACGGTTGTTGTCGGCGGCGGCTTGGCGGGGTTCGCACTGACCGCGACGCGATACACAGCCGCTTCTGTTTCCAGCAGTTCTTTGTTGGCATCTTCTGCACCGTTCACAAACACACGCAGCAGATAGACGCCGCCCGCAGAAATGAAACTGGACAGGGTCGTGTCACGGTCCGGGGTTGCGGGTTGGAGTGCGACACGATTTGTTTTCTCATCCAGGAGTTCGATGGACGGGCTTGCTGGAGCGTCCAGTGCCACGGCACAGACGGCGGCTTCCAACTGGCAACTGTCCGGCAAACGGAGTGTGTAAGTGTTGACTCGATTGGTTCGGGTGATCAACCCGTTCAATGTTGCGGGGAATAAATCGATGACCGGGATTGTCAGGGTGTTTGAAGAGGACGGCACAATGAACTCCGGATTGTTGCCGACGACGAATTGGACCGGGACTGTTACGCTGGTTGGGTGGTAAAACCTGACCAAATGCGGTCCAATGCGCGTGGTGCTGGAAATCTCGACCTCGAACTGCCCGAGCGTTTGGCCTGGCATGAACCTGAGCCCGGGGTCGTCGGCCCACACCTCAACCGGCCAGCTATCGAAGGTCCCGGTGCAGGATACGCCGATGCGTGAACCTGCCTGGCC
>JARYMD010000523.1 GCA_029907285.1 Verrucomicrobiota bacterium
GTGGCCTGTGGAGAGCTGGGTTCCTGGGTGGCATCGGCTTTTTTCCTGAAGATGCTGCGGATGCGCGTGTAGGCATACTGGAGGTAAGGTGCGGTATTGCCGTTGAGGGCGAGCAGCTTGTCCCAATCGAACACGTAATCGCTCTGGCGGTTGGGGAGCAGATCGGCGTACTTGACAGCGCCGATCCCGATGATTCTTGCAATTTGACGGCGTTCCGATTCCGGAAGGTCGGGTTGTTTTTCATCGACGATCTTGAGCGCGCGTTCCTCGGCTTCATCGAGCAGGTCTGCCAACTTGACCGTGTCGCCCGACCGCGTTTTGAACGGTTTGCCGTCAGGGCCAAGGATGGAACCGAACCAGACATGTTCGAGCTTCACGCGTTTGGCTTCTTCGGGATACCAACGACGGAATATGGTGAATATTTGTTTGAAATGGAGCTGCTGGCGGGCGTCTGTGACATAGATGATTTCGTCGGGGTTCCATGTCCGGATGCGGTAAGCGAGCGTGGCAAGGTCGGTTGTGGCGTAATTTGCTGCGCCGTCGCTCTTGAGTATAATGGCCGGGTGCGGTTCGAGTTCAGGATCGCCCTCAAAGAACACGACCATGGCGCCTTCGCTTTCGCGGGCGATGCCGCGTTGGACCAGATCGCGGACAACTTGGGCAAGCATTGGATTGTAAAAGCTCTCCCCAAGCGTATGGTCAAATCGAATGCCAAGGCGCGCGTACATGGCATCGAACTGCACTTGGGATCGCGCGGTCATTTCGCGCCATATCGCAAGGTTTTCCGGATCGCCGCTCTGGAGTTTCACCAGCTCCTGCCGGGCCGATTCGAGGACATCAGGGTTTGATTCGCAAGCGGCGTTGACGAGTTTGTAGATGCGTTCGAGTTCTGTTCCCGGGTCGCGCTCGAGGGCGGCGCGGTCGAGATGATTCTTCCATCCGACGATGAGCTTGCCGAACTGTGTGCCCCAGTCGCCGATATGATTATCTGTGACAACCTTGTGGCCCAGCAATCTCAGTACCCGGGCAAGGCAATCGCCAAGGATTGTGGATCGGATATGGCCAACATGCATTGGCTTGGCCACGTTGGGAGAACTGAAATCGACGATAACCGTGCGTGGCGACTCGCTTCGATCAAAGAACAGGTGCTCGCCGGCAGCGGCGTGTTCGAGCACGGAGACAATTGCAGATGGTTTCAGTCGGAAATTGACAAAGCCCGGCCCCGCTATTTCCGGGGGTGAACACAAATCTTCCACGTTGAGCTTGGCCGCCACGTCTTGCGCGAACTGGCGGGGATTGAGCTTGCGAGCCCTGGCAATCCCGATGAGCGCGCTGGTTTGCAGGTCGCCGAATGCCGGATTCGGGCATGGGCGGACCATGATTGTCGATGTGTCAACGTCCGGCAGCACTGAAACTGCGGCTTCTCGGAGGCGCTGTTCAATTAATCGAGCTAGCATTACGGGAAAGAGTCACGGGGCGACCGCGGGCGCAAAGTTTGAATCAGCAAGACATTCCGTTGCGCAATCTGTTCAACCTTTTTCTGCTGTTTTGGGGGGCATGCTGCTATTTGGCCGTGGCATTCTGTTTGAGGATGGCGAACATGGATTCGGCATCGGGCGCCTGTTCAAGGGCCTGGCGAAACTCCTTTCTGTGCAGCAATTTCGCAATGTCTGCCAGTGTGTGAAGGTGCTTCTGGAACTGGCCTTGCGGAACCAGAAAAAGCATGACCAAAGTGACAGGCTGATTGTCGAGCGCATCGAAATCGATGCCCTTTGAAGACCGGCCAAGTGCGCCAACAACATCCTGGATCAAATCGGTCGAGGCATGGGGAATCCCAATGCCATAACCGATCCCGGTGCTCATAGAGCTTTCGCGTTTGCGAACCACGCCCACGATGGCGTCCCGGTGTTGGGGCTGGATTTTGCCGGCCCTAACAAGGCAATCGATCAGCTCGTCAATTGCCTCCCATCGGTTGGCCGCCTTGAGGTCAATGACAATTGTTGACGGGTCTAATATGTCGCCCAGCGTCATAGTCCAATGATAGATGCGCCATTTCGCGGCAGAAATGATCTTTTTTCAAGCGTTAATTGCGTCTGACCCGAGGTCCGGGGCGCATCTCAGGTTGGTTGGCAGCGCGGACAGTCCGGTCCGCAAACCGCGGCCGGCTCGTGGTGCGGGCTTCCTTGCAACGTCAATTACTCTTTACCTTCAACGACAGTTGAAAGTCATCCGCAGCACGGATGCTGCGAGCCTGGCACGATATACATATTGAGCCACGAAACACTCCAAACACGAGGAATGGTTGCGGTTCCGCATCCGGCTCTCTAACCCTCATATTTCCCGGCCCGGCGTAGCCGGAACCAAAGTCGCCCAACGCCCAACGCCCCCTGCTCTTGCCCCCGGACCTTCAACCACGCCGGGCTGGGAAATATGCCCTGCGACTCCGTCGCTGGGAAAAGCACCCTGATCAAGC
>JARYMD010000524.1 GCA_029907285.1 Verrucomicrobiota bacterium
TCGCTCCTGGGAAAACTGCTCGCAATCGAGAACGAGTTTGGCCGCACCCGGCCAGGACACAACGCGCCAAGGACATTGGACCTCGACCTCATAGCGTTCGGGGCAGAAACACGGCAGTCTGCCGACCTGACTCTCCCCCACCCCCGCGCACACACGCGCCGGTTTGTGCTTCAACCATTGGCTGAAATCGTCCCGGACTTTGTTGTCCCCGGCCTGAACGCGACGATTGCAGAGCTGCTCGCCAGCCTTGCCGAGAGCGAGAGAATTGAGCGGCTTGAACAGGTGTCATCGGCAAGTTAGCGGGGAAACATTCGAAACCAGCCACCGTCATGAAAACCACTCGAGATATGCGACTTGTCAAATCGCCAGCGCAAATGCAAGCGCTGGCCCTCGATCTCAGGCGCAAGAATACACAAATCGGTTTTGTGCCCACCATGGGGTTTCTACACAAAGGGCACCTGCGCCTCATGGCAAGGGCACGCCAACTCGTCGGAAACAACGGTGTGGTTGTGGCAAGCGTGTTCGTGAACCCGACACAATTCGGCCCGGCCGAGGACTATTCGACCTACCCGCGTGATCTGGCGCGCGATGCACGCCTTTGTCGTGAAGCGGGCGTGGACATAATGTTTGTCCCAACTGCCGCTCAAATGTACCCCAAACAAGGCCGGAAAGAGTTCAGCACCTTCGTCGTCGAAGAAAAACTGTCACGCTCCATGGAGGGCTTGTCTCGGCCGACCCATTTTCGCGGGGTTACAACTGTCGTCGCCAAGCTTTTCAATTTGGTCCTGCCAACCGTGGCGGTGTTCGGTGCCAAGGACTGGCAACAAGCCATGATTGTCAGGCGCATGGTTGCGGACCTGAACTTTCCCGTGCGAATTGTGGTGGCGCCTACAGTTCGTGAACCTGACGGCCTCGCAATGAGTTCACGAAACCAGTACCTGTCGCAGGACGAACGCCGCCAAGCCACGATCCTGTGGCGGGCAATCTGCCGCGCAAAGGAAATTGTCAGATCAGCCTCAAAACCAGTGTCCGCGCACTTGCTCAAGCAGGAACTGGCCATGTTGATCAGCACACAACCAGCCGCACAAGTGGATTACATCGAGTTTTTTCAATCTGACACGCTCGACCCTTTGGAAGAGGTCGAACCCGGCGCACACATTGCCATGGCTGTGCGCATTGGCCGAACCCGACTGATTGACAATGCAAAGCTCTAAAATCAGCTTGCGCAATCGCGCCCAAAGGCGTAAATAAAGACCGTTCGGTGCGGATATGGTGGAATTGGCAGACACGCTACTTTGAGGTGGTAGTGCCGCAAGGCGTGCAGGTTCAAATCCTGCTATCCGCACCAAATTCTTTTGTTCACAGCCCTTTCTGCCGGCCCTGCCCCGGGAGGTTTGAACCACACTGGTCTGGCAAACCAGTGACCCCGTTGAACGCTGCGTTGTTGGATGTGGTTAGTTGAACGTCGCATTTAGAAGGGCCAAAGGCCACATTCATACCAGGTTGCGCTCCCGGCGCCGTTGCTTTCTCCAACGCGTTGCGGGAGCGCGGCGATTCTTCGCGCCTCATTTTTCTGCCACTGCTTTTTCCCTCCTCTTTCGTTTCTTTCGGCTATCACTGAAGAACCGCTTGCCGTTTGTTCTTGTTAGCCGAATTGGGCATTGTGCTACCGCGTGCACGGTCGATCTGAGGCGGACAATTGCCAGACAAAATGCTTGCGCGAGCGCGCCATAGGGGTAGTTTTGTTGCTTTGAGGCCTTCTCCGGTTTGACCAAATGCCTGAATCGTTTTTTTGAGGGCACGCCGTTTAGGTGAACCAGAAACTAAAAGACTGATGCGACAAAATTTCCATTGTTGCCGTCCAGGCGACTCCGGCGCGCAGCCTGTGTTGAGTGGCTTCATCCAGCACCAGCCAGTGCAGAACATACTGAATTGGGAATTGTTGCCGATGGCAACCGCTAAACAACATTGATTGATTCGCCAATGAGACATCTCCTTAGTCTTGAATCGCTGCCAAAACCCGAAATCGAAGCAATACTCGCATCCGCAGCCAAAATGAAGAGCTCCAGGGGACAACCCGGGCCACACCCATTGGCAGGGCAGATTTGGGCATTGCTTTTCAGCAAGAGTTCCACCCGCACACGGGTTTCATTCGAAGTTGGCATCCGCGAGTTGGGCGGCAACGTCATGTTTCTAAATGCGGCGGACATGCAGCTCGGCAGAGGCGAACCGGTTAAAGACACCGCGCGAGTTCTCGGCCGGATGATTCACGGCGCGGTCATCAGGACATACGCACAACGCGACGTCGAAGAGTTCGCCCAGTTCAGCGGCATCCCAACTATTAACGCACTTACGGATGAGGAGCACCCGTGCCAGATCATTTCCGACATTTTCACATTCCAGGAACGACGCGGCCCGATCGCGGGTAAAACTGTCGTATTCCTCGGCGACGGCGCATGCAATGTTG
>JARYMD010000525.1 GCA_029907285.1 Verrucomicrobiota bacterium
GCCACAGGCGGGCATTTCGTTTCGGCAACCGGACATTTCGTGATCGATGCCGGACACTTGGTTTCGACCGGCGGGCATATTGTTTCCGCGCTCTGGCATTCCGTGAGCGTCGGCGGACAATGCGTGGCCACCAGCGGACACCGCGTTTCCATGACCGGACACCGTGTCTCTGTTGCAGGACATTGTGTTTCGACGGGCGGGCACACAGTGGCCTTGCTCTCGCAGCTCGTCGGATACGGCGGGCAGCGGGTCTCCTGGACCGGGCAGCGCGTTTCCACCACTGGGCAACGCGTTTCTCGGGCCGGGCATTCGGTTGCAGCCGGCGGGCATCGTGTTGGCATCGGTGGACAGTGGGTCTGTACCATGGGACAACGAGTCTCTTTGGCGGGGCATTTCGTCAGCTCGGCGGGGCAGGCGGTTTGAATTGTCGGACAAACGGTTTCCTTGGCTGGACAGCGTGTCTCGATGCTCGGGCACTTGGTCTCGACGGCAGGGCAGATTGTGTCTGCGACCTGGCAGCCGGTTGCTAGAGGAGGACACCGAGTTTCGATTGCGGGGCAGCGTGTTTCGACCGATGGGCATTGCGTCGCAACCGAAGGACATCCGGTTTCCACTACGGGGCACCGTGTTTCTATCGTCGGACACCGCGTCTCTGCGGCAGGACACACGGTCGCCGTTGATGGGCACCCGGTTTCCTGCGCAGGGCACCTCGTGGCCACGGACGGGCACTGAGTCACTACCGGCGGGCAAGTCGTGGCTCTGGCAGGACAAACAGTGGTCGTGACAGGACATCGCGTGGGCGACACCGGCTCCATCGTCAACACCGGCGTTGTTCCCCACTCTTTGCCATCGTCCTGTAATGCCGTCTCCAGCGCGCTGACGTACCTCTCTCGCGAAAGCCTCAAGAAGAGTCCGTGCTCGCCCGGATCTACGATCGCGGGGCTGTTGCCTCCGCCCTCGACATCTTCCCATGGACCGCGAATGTCGTTGGCGGTCTGTAACCACCCTTCTCCTTCCCATTCAATGATCAGGCGGTCTCCACCGGGTTCCCGACCAGCGTGCATCGGCGTCGGCACCAAACCCAGCAGACTCACTTCCAGAACCTCTGTTTGCACGGCATCCAGGCCATCCCCGTCGCCGGGGCCGAGACTTGCCACGCACTCTGATCCGGTTCCAAACCAGAGAAATGTTGATACGAAAACTGTTAGCAGAACCCGCACGCCGCTCTTTCGACTTACGCCATATGATTTCGGCGAATTCATGGCCAAGGCCCTCCACTATGATTTGTTTAAGCATTAACATCTTCCCGGATTCCCTTAAGCCTGTCAAGACCAAAACTGAGCCCCAAATCCGCAGGTAAGCGTTGCCAAGGCGCCAGCGGCGCCAGAACGCCGCGTCTCGGAAAGCAACATCGCTCGCCAGCCCGCATACCTGAGTCTTTTCGAGACAACTGCTTCGCAAGTCACGCTGGGTATGAAATATGCGCGCCAGCCCGGAAATCTCACCGAAATGACGCTTTGGGTTCACTCGGCCGGTGAGACGGTGAGACTTCCGGGCCAGGGCTGCATACGGTGCGGACTTGGAGATCGCGCGGCGAGAGAGATTGGTGTTGGCGCAACCAGCGTGATCCTCTCGACGGGACCACTCGGCTGCGGCTGCGCCGCGCGGCGTCGCTCGTCGATTCGAGGCAGAGCCTCGATGGGAAAGTTCAGATTCCGGCAAGCCTCAAGAACTCCGGTTCATCAATCACACGCACGCCCAGTTGCCGCGCTTTGTCGAGTTTTGATCCGGGATCGGAACCGGCCAACACGAAATCAGTTTTCTTGCTCACGCTGCTGCTTACGCGGCCTCCGAGACTTTCGATACGAGCCGTCGCCTGTTCGCGAGTCATGGTCGGGAGCGCACCCGTGAGAACGAAAGTTTTTCCTGAAAACGGCCCGCGCGACGTGGTCGGAGTGCACAGCGACGAATTGAAATTGAGGCCGGCACTGCGCAGACGCTCCACCAGACTGCGATTCACCGGGTCATTGAACCAGCCAAACACGCTTTCAGCTATCACGGGACCAATATCCTCAACCTCCGTAAGCTCCTCACGGCTCGCGGCAGCCAGATCATCCAAAGTCGCGTAGCGTCTGGCGAGGGACCTCGCAACGCCCGCGCCAACATGCAGAATGCCCAGGCCAAAGACCAACCGCCACAGGTCCCGTGTTTTGCTCGCTTGGACGCTCTCCAGAAAATTACGCGCGGACTTCTCACCCATGCGTTCCAGAGCCGCCACTTCGTCCACTTTCAGCCGGTACAAGTCTGCTACGTCGCGAACCAGACCGGACTTGACCAGTTGCGCCACCAGGACCTCGCCACCGCCTTCGTTACCAGGAGCGCTATGGTTTCTGGCGGCCGATCATCGGGACGGTGGTGCGCAAATTCCTCGAGTGCGGCGACCT
>JARYMD010000526.1 GCA_029907285.1 Verrucomicrobiota bacterium
CGACTTTGGTTCCGGCTACGCCGGGCTGGGAAATATGCGGGCTAATATGTCAACAAATCCAGCAGCCGCTCTCCATTGTGCGTCAATACCCACTCCCCGCCTTTCTTCGTAACAAGCTTTCCACAAGGCCGAGCAGCCTGCTCTCGTGCGTTTACCGAGACCAGCCCAAAACGGGCGGTGCTCTTCATCTCTGCCGCTGAGAGCGGCACCACCAGAAAAGGAAGACCGGCATAGTTCAACGCCAGTTCGTATCCCGCCACACCCTCCTTGGAAGCCCGCGGATTCGCCTCAATCAAGCAAGGGTACCTCTTAAGAAACGGGAACTGCGTCGCCCGGACCTGAACCCGGCAGAGTTCTGTCTGCTCCCTGATAAACCGCCGGATGCTGAACGCATTTCCCAGCCGTGCTTGTTCACGAAGTACGCGCGCAACGTCCAGCCCGACAAGGTTTTGCCCGTTCCACTCGCCATGATCATTCCGCTGGTTTGGCTCACGTTCTCGCCGCCATTGCGCAAACCTGTCGCTCAATCGCAAAGCCAATTCAAAATGCAAATGACCGCGCTCCTTGGAAATCCGCGTTCGCGTGTTGCTGGTGCGCCCCATAACTCCAAGTGTCTCACCGGCTTTGACGCGCGTGCCCGGATAAAGCCCATCCCGTACTTGTGCCAGATGAGCGTACAGAGAGAACAAATCCATCCCCTCCATCACGTGCTGAACCACGACGTAATTGCCATAGTTCGACAGTTGCGGACGGCGATTCACGTACACCACAACCCCGTCGGCGGTTGACATGACCGAATCAGCCGGTTCACCGCGTTTATCCCGTGTTACAGCACGAATATCCACTCCCTCGTGGAGCTGATATCCGTCGCTCCTGACGCACCCGTACGACCCCGATTCCCATGTCCGCCCCGGAGTGCCAACGAAAAACCGGTCGCCCCCATCTCGTTCCAACAACGCCTTGTTTGCCGTCGGAAAACGGAATTGTTCGCCGCCAATCCCGCTCGCACAAGTCAGCCCAGCCCAAACTACAACCCAAAAAACAAACCTCATTTGTCAGCACCCTTCGTTTTCCCGGGCTTCGGTTTGTTGCCCAATCGAATCGCCATGTTGTTCAACCCGCGCACAAGCCGCTCAGCTTCCTCGCGCGTCGCGTCCGGTGTAAACACAAATACACCGTTCGTGATCCGATTGGCGACAACCGGCGCAGCCAGCCATCGTCCCCCCGGGAACATCCCATAAACAGCAATGCGCGATCCCCGATGCGCTGTGGTCACCTGCTCAAGGACAAGTGCGCCATGCGCACTGAACTGCACCTGAACTACAAACCCGCCCACCACGTCCACAACCGCCGCATCCACAAGCTCAGTGCTGTCCAAAAACGGCCGCTTGTAAATCCGAACCGGCACCGGCGATGACCTCACCACCTGAATAATCGCCGTCTGATCCCCTATGTCCGCCTCCGCTTCCATGAAAAGCTGCACAACGCTCTCCTCCTTCCGCGATTCACGCTCCGGCCCGGACGCACAGCCCGCCGCCGTCAATAGCACCACAGCAAACAAATAGTAGTTGAACCGCAGCTCAAGCAAATTCATACTCAACACAAAAAATCTTACTGTTCGACAGTTGTAAAGCGCGATATGAGCAAACAATACAACAAACTTATCAAGCGCCGTCGGCGCAAGGCCTATTTGAAACGACGTAAAGCTGCAGCAAAAGCAAAATCACAGGCCGTCAAACGCAAACAGGCCCAAAAAACCGAGTCGCAGCAGCCAAAACAGCAGCCAACAGCCCAGGTCCAGCCACCACCACCCCAACAGCAAACAACCGAGCCCGCACCAGCCGCGCCAAACACCGAGCTTCCCACCACAGCGCCCGGCCCCGATACACCGGCACCTCCAACCCCGGGCCAAACATCAGAATCAACCGAAAAAACTGCCGATGCGCTAGCACCCGCCCCGGAACCGCCGCCGCAAACCGGAGGTTGACAGTTCCAATCATCCGTCCGCCACCGGACCCCGGCAAACACCAAAGCCAACCCGCAAACCTCTCGCAACGCCCGTTTCGGAGTGTCGGCCGACACAATAAACCTGCACCCGCGCGGGCGTTGCTTGGTCTGCAGTTGCCAGGAATGCATGCCGCGCCCCTGAACAAAGAGCGGACAACCCCGGCCGACTGTCATACCCTACCATCGCAAGGGCTGAAAAAACACTCCGCCAAACCGTCACTTCCGACCGTAAACAGCCACCTTGATTGCTTTGACCAGCACAATCTGGTCCTCCGAAAAACAACCAATAGGACCAGCACTCGGGTCCCAATTCGGCCCCATATCCAGTGTCACCACACCGCCCCGAGCTGCAACAGCGCTAACCCATGCAGCCCATTGCTCGCCCGTGTACCGCGTGTCGCGCTTGCCCCAATTGGTCCCCACGTACGTCAAAGCA
>JARYMD010000527.1 GCA_029907285.1 Verrucomicrobiota bacterium
TGTAATCTTCCATGAACGAACTGCCGCCCTTCAGGCCGCTGGCCATAACCTTCAGCGCGCGCACGAGCGCCGCCGTTTTCCAGTCGCCTTCTGCGCCGAAGCCGTAGCCATCTGCCATGAGCCGTTGCACGCCCAGACCCGGGAGTTGCTCCAATCCGTACAAATCCTCGAAGGTGGTGGTGAATCCTTTGAATCTCCCGGCTTCAAGGAACGCGCGCAAGCCGAGCTCGATCCTTGCCGCATTGCGGACTGAGCGATTGGCGCGAATTCCCTTCTTCAGCTCGGGTGGCAGCTCATACGAGGCCGCATATTCGCGCACAAGCCGGTCGATGTCTTTCTCTGTGACATCGTTCACGCATTTGGCGAGTTCACCCACGCCATAGCCGTTGACGGAGTAACCAAACTGGATTTGCGCTGCCACCTTGTCACCTTCAGTCACGGCGACCTCGCGCATGTTATCCCCAAAACGCGCAAATCGGGCACCCTGCCAATCGTGCCATGCCGCCGCGGCACGGGTCCAATCGCCAATTCGTTCACGGACTGCAGCGTCTTCCCAATATCCGACAACCACCTTCCGGTTCATGCGGAGCCGGGTCATAATGAAGCCGTGCTCGCGATCGCCGTGGGCGGCCTGGTTGAGATTCATGAAGTCCATGTCAATGGCGGACCATGGGATGTCGCGATTGAACTGTGTGTGGAGGTGCAGGACCGGCTTGCGCAGCGATTTCAGCCCGTTGATCCACATCTTTGATGGGGAGAACGTGTGGCACCAAGTGATGAGGCCGATGCAGTTCTGGGCGTTGTTGGCCTCCTGGCAGAGAGCGGATATCGCATCAGGCGTGGTCAGAACCGGCTTGAAAACGATGCCAACCGGAATCGCTGGAGAACCGTTCAATTCCTTCGCTATTTGTTGTGAGTGAGCCGCCACCTGTTTCAAGGTCTCCGGACCATACAGGTGCTGGCTGCCAGTAACGAACCATACTTCGCATTTCTTGAGGTTTATCATAAATTCCAATTCGCGTTGTGTGATTCGGCGCGTGTCAAAACAAGGTCAGGGGATATAGTATCGGGACTGGCTGCCAAGAACAATGCGGCTTGATCGCGCCGGCGAAAAGACCGGCGTTGTGGTTTCCCGCACCGTTTGTGGCCAAGCAATCACCCTCCCGCACACCAAAGGACTTCTACCACCAGAAAGCCGGCGTGCCGGTTGTGCGGACGACCATTTTCTCGAATCTCCGCCACTCCGCGTGGCCGTCCAACATCAGAAGATTGCCACCTGCAGGCAATCTGCCTTCGAGGTGCGCAGCCTGATGTCCCCGCCAACCACCGTCAATCTTGGTGTAAGTGTTCCTGGTGCGGTCGGTTTGGTTGTCTCCGTTCGACAGGGTGCCGTCGGCAGCGATCACCCGCGCGCTGGGGCCGGGCTCATAGAGACTGCCGTCGCGCATTTTCCACGGCGCCGGGTTGAGCGACTCGGTGATGTTGGTCTGGAGGACGCGCCCGGAGTTCTTGAAAGCCACTGCATAGCCGATCACGCGGTAGCCGGTTGCGCGGTCGCCAGCCAACTCGTTTGTGATTCCGGTCGTGAACGCCCACAGCTCGTCGTTGTCCTGCTTCGAAAAGCCCGGGCAATAGAGGATTTTGCGTGTCCCGCCGTTTTTCACGATGGCGTCTGCTGCCTGCGCCGGCAGGTCCCATGGCCAAACCGCGCCTGTGCAATCCGGGAACTGGTCGCGGTTGTCATGGGCGTACATGAGGACAGCCACGCCCAACTGGCGCATGTTGCTGTTGCACTTGATCCGGATGGCCTTTGTCTTGGCTTTGGACAAAGCAGGCAAAAGCATCCCCGCAAGAATTGCAATAATCGCGATCACGACCAGCAGCTCGATCAGCGTAAAAGCGCCCGCTCGCCGATTCAGTGCCCTGACAGTTGGCTTCATTTCAGTTCTTCGACTCCAGATTCTCATGCCTTTGTCATATCACAGTTTTCAGTTTTGGGCGCGGCGTCGGCGGTATCGTCTGCGCCGCGCCCCAAAACTTCTTCCGGGCTTGCCCACAGCCACTCGACTGTGCTCTGTCCGGAGTTCGCAAACCGGTTACTTGCGCAGCCGATAATAGCTCGCCGTTCCCGTTGTTGGTACAACAACCTTCAGGTTGCTGCCCTCGGTTTGCGGGGTCTGGCTCACGGCCTGCCAATTTGCTCCGGCGCCAAGCGCGGGGCTCGATTCAAGAACAAAGCCAGCCGCCGCCGCAGGCCACCGCAACTCCAGATTGCCGACGCTCAGCTTCGCGGTCAGCATCGGAGCTGGCGTCAGGTCAGGCACCGTGTTCGGCCCCGCAGCAAACGTCATTGCGACCTGATCTTCCGTCAGACTTCCCGAGTAGATGCGGAACTCGTCAAACTCGCCCGCAAACACC
>JARYMD010000528.1 GCA_029907285.1 Verrucomicrobiota bacterium
AGGGGCTTGGATTGCCACTGCTGGACATGATCAACGAAGGGAACATTGGTCTCATGAAGGCCGTCGAGCGCTTTGACCCCGCCAAAGGCGGCAAACTGTCCACATACGCCGCGTGGTGGATCAAACAGTCAATCCGGCGCGCAATCGCCAATCAGGCCAAGACAATCCGCCTCCCAATTCATGCTCTCGACAAGCTTAACAAAGCGCATCGAATCGCCCTGACCCTCCGCGAAGAGCTAGGACGTGATCCGTCCGTCGAGGAATTGGCAGACGCGATTGGCGTGCGGCGGACGCGATTGAATGAAATACGGACTGCTGCGTTGCGTCCGGCGTCACTCGACGCCCCGATGTTAGGCGAGGATAGCAACGCTCTGGCTGAGGTTGTAAAGGACGAAAGCGCACGCACGCCCTACGAGATTCTCGAACAAGCCAATATCCTCAGCATGCTCGATGAACTTCTGTCGAGGCTCAACGACCGTGAACGGACCATACTCCGGCTGCGGTTCGGCCTTGACGGCGGCTCCGAGAAAACCCTCGAGGAAATTGGCGCCGAGTTCGGTCTGACCAGGGAACGCATTCGCCAGGTGCAAAACGAAGCTTTGCACAAGCTCCGTCGGATGATCGAGGACCGCAAAGCTTATGTTGCTGCAGCTTGAATAGCACGGGGATTTGCGGCGTCTGAGTTGAAGTCCGTTGAGCGAGATTTTCCAATTGGACAAATCTCGCTCTTTTTTGGGAAAATTGCCTTCTCGGCAATTGCCACAATGGCTATGAAGCGCTTCTGGCGAGAGCATTTTAATATGGGCAAAAGAAAAAGCTCGAGTTTTCGATTTCTGACCGGAATGTCGTTGGCAATCGGTCTTTTTGGCCTGGCAGAAAACGCCGGCGCCGATGATTGGCCGCAGTTCATGGGGCCGAACAGAGACGGCACATCAGTTGAAAGAGGCCTGTTAAAAGCCTGGCCTGAAGCCGGGCCAAAAGTGATTTGGACGGCATCGGTGGGCAAAGGGTTCGGTGGCGCCGCAATCCACAAGGGCGAGGTTTTCATCCTTGACCGGCCGGACCAGCAACAAGACGTCCTTCGCTGTTTTGACCTGGCCACCGGCAAGGAGAAATGGTCTTTCGCGTATGATGCACCCGGCTCGATTGGCCACGACGGGTCCCGAAGCACGCCTGCGGTGACCGAATCGAGGGTTTATACCATTGGGCCGTTCGGCCACTTTTACTGCATTGACCGCAAGACGGGCAAGCCGCTGTGGCAAAAGAACATCTTGAGCGACTACAGCGGCAAGCGCCCGAACTGGGCCGTGGCTCAGTCCCCGTTGTTGTATGGCGACAAAGTAATCGTTGCTGCACAGAGCGCAACCGTGGGCGTCGTGGCATTTGACCAGCAATCCGGTGACGAACGCTGGCGGTCAGAAGCAATCGGCCCGATGGCATATGCGAGCCCGCGAATTGTCACAATCGAAGGAACAGATCAGGTTGTCTGCGTGAGCCCAAGCGGCATTGCAGCCGTATCGGCCGGCGACGGCAAAGTTCTGTGGAAGTACGAGCACAAATGCATGATACCGGTGCCGAATGTGAGTGTGTTGGCTCCCGGCCGCTTGTTTGTCACAGCCGGTTACAACTCGGGCAGTGCAGTCATCGAGGTTTCACGCAACGGCGAGCCATGGGCTGTCAAGGAGATTTCCCGCATCCAACAGATTGGGGGGCATGTCCACCAAGGACTGGTTTATAAAGACCACGTGTACGTCCTTTGCAACACAAATGAACGCAACGATGGGTTGGTCTGTTTCGACGCAGAAGGCAAACTGATTTGGCAAACGAAACGGGACCCATATCTCTGCAAGGGCGGATCAATCCTGACCGGCGACGGCATCATGTACATAATGGACGGTCGCAGCGGCGAGCTGCATATCGTCGAACCCTCGCCAGAGGGATTCAAATCTCTCAGCAAAGCAAAGCTGCTTGACGGCCGCGACATTTGGGGGCCGCTGGCCCTTTCAGATGGCCGACTTGTCATTCGCGATCACTCCCAGCTCAAGTGCGTCGATATTCGGGCGGAATAATGCCCCGCACCATGCTGCAAAGCGCGCGAGATTTCCTATTCTGATTTCGAGTCGCGAGTCTTTCGATTCAACAACAAGTCTCCCGCCGACTTACGTCGTCGGCTACAGGGTGAGTTTTCTGTGGCCGTAGCCGAGGACGTTAGTCCGCGGCGGTCTTTCGGTTCAGCAGGAAGTTTCCCGCCGACTTACGTCGTCGGCTACGATGCGCCATGAAGGAATCATTCACTTATTCCGACCTATCACCTCCGAGAGCGACGGAATCGCCTCGGGCAGCGCAGCGCGGCGGATCAGACATCCTGGCAACAAGCAGCTCCATTTTGCTAGGATG
>JARYMD010000529.1 GCA_029907285.1 Verrucomicrobiota bacterium
CAGAGTTTGGCAGGGCGCTTGCTGTGCGAAATGACAAAATCGAGCTGAAATCGCTCACACGTCGGATCGTTGCCATCATGCGGTTTTGCAAGCACTTCCAACGCATCCCTCACTTCATGGCCGGATGGCGGTGATCCAGGACAGGGGATGAGTGGGCGCAGCGCGCCAAAGACGAGGTCTTGCGGGAAACAGACGTGGCCTTCTCGCGCCGACACGCCGATGCGGACCCCTATGTTCAGTTGTGCATCCGTCCTACGTAATTCAACAATAAAGAGTTAAGTTTCGGGATAGACCCCATTGATGAAAAGGCGTGGCTGGAGGGAGGTTTTTGTGATAACGTGTTTTTGACTTCGACGTTGAGGTTTCAGTTCCTTGGCATTGTCTCAAATCAACGACCATATTTCCGTTTGTATCCCGACGTTCCGGCGAAACGCTATGCTCGAGCGTTTGCTTCGCAAGCTGGCGATGCAGGAGACGATGGCCTTGTTCACCTTTTCTGTTGTTGTCGTGGACAACGACCCGGCTGCTTCCGCGCGTGGGACCGTTCTGCGGGTAACTTCCGAAATGGGGCTCGACGTGCTGTATGCGGTTGGCTCCAAGAATATCATCCCTGTGGCACGGAACCACGCTTTGCGCCTTGCACGCGGCAATTACATCGGCATCATAGATGACGATGAATTCCCTCCGCCATTTTGGTTGCTCAACCTTTATCGCGCTATTCAGACCTTTGACGTTGATGGAGCCTTGGGCCCAGTCCACCCCTTCTTTGATGGGACACCGCCTCCGTGGCTTGTCAAAGGCGGATTCTGTGAGCGGCCTGTCCATCGCACTGGAACATTGTTGCGCTGGCAAGAAACTCGCACTGGCAACGTTCTTATGAAAAGGGAGGTGTTCCAGCATCGCAGGCTTCAGTTTGATGAGAGCTTTACAACCGGGGGTTCCGACCGCCAATTCTTCAAGGAGGCGATGGCGTGTGGGTGCAAATTCGTTGCAGTTGAGGAAGCTCCAGTTTACGAGATTGTTCCGCCGGAACGCTGGAGCAAGATGTATTGGGTGAAGCGAGCCGTTCTGAATGGCTACAATTCCCACCGGGTAGGCCTTGGCCAGGTTCGTGGGTTCCGTCGCGTCGCACAACCGTTCTGGGATGCGGTGGCTTCTAGTGCATACGCCGCTGCAACACCATTTGCTGCTTGCCTGGGCGCACACTACCTGATGCGTTGTGTTGAATCTGGTTGCAGTCATTTCAGTCGACTTTGCGCCGCCTTTGGCGTCGAATTGTTGAGCCAGCGCAATATTTAGAGCCTGTCCCAAAAACCCCGGTTGTTTATACATAGCGTCATAAATAATTGCGCATATGGCGAATGTGTGTTAAGTTAGCGGATATGAAACCGCTGACTATTTCCAATCGAGAAGACATGATTCTGGCCATTCAGGATGAAATCCGCCGCAGTCAGGATGCGCGCTACGATCACCGCCTGCACGCGGTTCTGCTGGTTGCCGAGGGGCTGACCTGCCCCCAAGTTGGCCAGTTGCTTGGCGATGCCCCCCGTGCGGTTGAGTACTGGGTCCGGCGGTTTGAAGAACGCGGCTTTGATGGGCTCACCGATGGTCAGCGTCCAGGGCGCCCGAGTCGGCTGAGCCCTGAACAGCTTGAGATTGTGGCAGGTGCACTGCGAGGCACACTTGGAGAGGCCGGCTTGGAGGGAGCTGGCCTGTGGGATGGCAAGACCCTGTCTGCATTCCTGAAGCTGAGGTTCGGTGTGGACTTGAAAGTCCGGCAGTGCCAGCGCTTGTTCCGGAAGCTGGGGTTCCGCTTGCGCAAGCCCCGGCCCCTGATCGCTCATGCTGATCCTGAGCAGCAGGCGGCTTTAAAAAAAACTACAAAAGTGGGGCGCAGACCCAAGCATTGACTTGTGGGCAATGGATGAGGTGCATTTCCAACAGTATGGTTCTCGCTGCCGGATGTGGATACCTCTGAAAGAGGTTATTCCGGCAATTTTGTGGGTAAGTGTGGTAGAATCGCCAAGTGATGGGTGTACCGGTGGGGTGCATTGCTGCGGTGAGGGGAGGGGTGGTGTTGAAGTTTGGCGCGGGCCGTCCCGCCCGTTGGGCGGGACCACCGGCCCGCGCAGGTTTGGAACCCTCCTCCTTGGCGTCCCGGGTACGTTTCTTCGCGGTTTCCCCAGAGGGGCTGCTGGGGAGTTTCTGGAGCGAGGAGATGTTTGGATTGGAGCATGGGCTATGGGCGGCAACGGTTTTGTATTGGCTTGTGGGCGGAGGATTGGCAGTTTGGGTGGATGAGCATGGATAGCGAACTGCAGAGACATTACGGTTTGTTGTTGGGTGTGAGGAGCCCTTGGCGGGTT
>JARYMD010000052.1 GCA_029907285.1 Verrucomicrobiota bacterium
AGCGGGTTTTGGGCGGTTCTGTGGCATGGGTTGAACTGGACAATGCAGGGCGGCTGGCGTTGCCAGAGCACATGGTAAGCAGGGCCGGAATCGCCGACGAAGTTGTCCTTGTGGGGCGCCTGGACAAATTCGAGCTGTGGGAACCGAAGCGGTACGCGCAGGTTCTCCAAGAAAGCCGCAAAATTGCCAGCAATGTTCTCAAGAGGTTAGGAATATGAAACCGGGCAAACTCATTGCACTGAACAAACAATTGTGTGTCCGACAGCCAAAGTCAAACCCATACAGGCTCAAAATTGGCCGGCCGGTGCCTTTGCGGGAACCGGGTTCGCAGGGAAAGCCGGTGCCGGGGTCCTCGCCAATGATGACGGACGATGAGCCGGCCGGGAAAGGCGGGCGGTGCGGATGGTTATGGGCGCAAGCCACGGTCGTTCTGTTTTCGGCGATGATTGGTTTCGCGATAGTTGGGGTTCAACGCCTCGAGTATCGCCGTGCCGAGTATCACCTTGCGACTCAGCTTCGAAAACAGGAAGAGTCTGTCCATAAAGTCGAACGACTCAACGCAGCGCTTGTTGCCCAGATGAAGCGCATGGCCACCGGCGTTCCGGGCGTGACGGGACCAGCGGTTCAACCTGCCAGTTTCCGTCGTCCGACGGCACCAGATCGAACAACAGCCGGGCGGCTTTGATCACCTGCGCGGCGCGGTTATTCGCGGGAACGGCACGAGAGAGTTAGGAACGATCGGGTGACTTGCTATGGCTGCAGATTTTCCAAGGCAACAGTATGAAATCGGCTCCTCATTATCACCGGCAATTGTTTTTGACCATCCTGCTGGTTTGCGGATTGGCGGCTTTGATTGGCCGGTTTTACCTGTTGCAGATTCGGTGGCACGATGACATCGCTGCCGAAGCCGACAAGTTCAGTCGGACTCGGCGTTTGATTCAGCCGTGGCGCGGTGAAATTCGGGATCGGAACAGCCAGCCTCTGGCGTGGTCGGTGCCGGTGGTCGATGTGTATGCTAACCTTGTTGTGTGCAAGGACCACGTCGAATCTGTTGCACGCGTTGCGGGTCCTTTCCTCGGGGTTGAACACCGGCGTTTGTTGAAGTCGATGTACGAAGGCTTGCTTCCGATGGATGGGGGGCCAAAGGACGCGGTGATTCTTAAACGCAATGTTTCAATCCCGGAATGGGAATCTTTGCGCAATGCCTTAACCAATTCGAACTTTGGAATGGATGTAGAACGGCTGAGCCGCCGAGAACGAGCCGCGTTAACAAGCCTGCGCAAGCATGCCCTCTTTGTGCGCGAAACGCAGATGCGCGAATACCTGACGGGCGATTCCCTTCAGCATGTTATTGGGGCGGTGATGTGTTCTCCGGGCAGGCTCACGCCCGAGGGACATGGGGGAATTGAACTTCGGTTCAATGAACTGTTGAGTGGCAAACCTGGCTATTGCTTTTCGCGAAAGAGCGCACGCGGCGAGGAACTCCTGTTCCAGAGGTACGAGCACGCGGCGCCTGTGAATGGGAGCTCAATCGACCTGACGATTGATTTCAACATCCAGCGGATTGCCGAGGCGGCGCTCGGGGATGCGATGGACAGGACGGGCGCAAAAAGCGGCGCTATTGTCATCATGGACCCGACGACCGGCGAGGTCCTTGCTCTGGCCTGTTTGCCGGCGTTCGATCTGCGCAATCCGCACGCGGCACCGGTCGATTGGTGGCGACATCACCCGGTTAGCACGCAATACGAACCTGGCTCGACGTTCAAACTGATCACCCTCGTTGCTGCGCTTGATCTTGGCCTTGTGAGCCTTGATCACCGGGTGAATTGTGAGCGTGGTTACTGGGCGCGGGTGAAACTCCATGATCACAAGGCGTTCGGGATTCAGACCCTGCGCGACGCGTTTGGGAACTCGTCGGATGTCGGTCTTGCGAAGATCGCGTTCGTCATCGGTCCGGAACGCCTTTACCACTGCGTCACAAATTTCGGGTTCGATCGTGCCACGGGGATTGCGTTGCCGGGTGAGCCTGCCGGTTATGTGCCGCATTGGACAAACTGGGCTGTGCACGACAATCACCTGCTGGCACGGGTGGCATTTGGACAGGGGCTCCGAGTGACACAGTTGCAGATGACAGTTGCTTATTGCGCGGCTGTCAATGGCGGACAACTTGTGCGGCCGCTGCTGGTACGGCAGATCGAGAACGCGGACGGCGAGGTTGTCCAGACCGCAAATCCAACGATCATTCGGCGTGTTATTCGGCCTGAAACATCCGCATTGGCGCGCGAAGCGTTGGCTGTTGTGACCCGGCCCGGATACACCGGCTGGCGCGCAAATCTCAATTATTGGACGTGCGGAGGGAAAACATCCACGGCGCAAAAGTCAACGACCAAGGGTTACATCAGTGGCGCGCTTTACTGCGGGTTCATTGGCCATGCACCGGCAGACAAGCCGAGAATGGTGATTTCGGTTGCATTCGACGAGCCACGGAACGGATCACCTTCCGGCGGTGCGATAGCTGCGCCTGTATTCAAGGACGTTGCTGAGGCAGTGCTGGCATATCTCGGCGTGCCGCCAGACAAACTTCCGGACAGCGACCGCCGCGGTCTGCAGCTTGCCGGGTCTGGCGCCGGGCGTGGGAACAAGCCGGCCCACGCAATGCAATAGGCACAGCGCGGCACAGCCGCAGAAGTACGCTCCGCACGCGACAACTGCGCCGGCCGCAGGAATGCCGCTGCGTTGCGCCGCGCCGTCGGGGCGGCTTGGTCGCCCCCAACTAAGAGGATGTTTGGTCTGAAACGGTATCGCTTGAAGGCGAAAGTCTCGTTCGCTGCGAGAATTCGCGGTGGCTGCGAACGTTTTCCATGATGGTGTTACAACTGGCAAGAGAAGGACAACAAGTTGGCCTTGGTTTTGGAATTGCTCAGAGGTGATTATGAAAAGAGAAGTGGCGGTCATTCTGTTCAGTGTCGGCACTCTGGCTGTGACAGGGGCCCTCACGATGAACAGCCTCACAATCACGCATCCGACTCCAAGCTTGCTTTACAATCACATTGCCTACATCGGGCTCGGGTTCGCAGCGCTTGGGATCGGGAACCTGATTGATTATCGCTGGCTGAACCGGTGGCGAGTCCCGAATGCGTTGCTTGTTGTGGCGCTGACGCTCCTTGTGCTGGTGTTGGTTCCGGGCATTGGGACGGAAAAGAACCACGCGCGTCGGTGGCTGTTGTTCTTCCAGCCATCTGAATTTGCCAAGCTGGCCATCATAATCTGGCTGGCCGACTATTGTGCGAGGAACCTCGAGTTCATGCATCTGCGGCGCGTGGGTTTCACAAAGCCGGTGTTAATTGGCGGGTTCACCGCTGTGCTTGTGTTTGGGGAACCGGACTGGGGCACAGCAGTCCTGATGGGATTGGTGATGACAGCCATGCTGTGGGTGGCAGGCGCGCCAACTTTCCACCTTGTCTCGGCTGGAATGATCGGCATCGAGCTGGTTGCACATTTCCTTGTGCGCAATTCTGACAAGTTCACCCGGATACTGGTGTTCCTCGATCCGTGGAAATTTGCCGACGGCGACGGATGGCAGATCGTTCACTCTTTGCTGGCGATCGGGAGCGGGGGGTTGCTGGGCAAGTTCATCGGAGACGGAACGCACAAGTTCGGTTTTGTTCCTGAGCAGCGGACAGATTTCGTTATGTCGGCCATCGGGGAAGAATTGGGGTTTGTCGGGTGCGTGCTTGTGGTGTTGTTGTTTGTGAACATCGTCGTTGCGGGCGCGCGAATAGCGTGGAGGATGGCAGACCCGTTTGCGCGGTTTCTTGCGTTTGGGATTACGTTTCTGATCGGCACTCAGGCGTTCATCAACATCGGCGTCGCCACAAGCTGCCTGCCAAACAAAGGAATACCCCTGCCGTTCGTCAGCTATGGCGGATCGAACATGGTCGTCGCGCTTGCGGGGATCGGGCTGCTGGTGAACCTTGCGCGGTACGCGCCGCTTGTGCCAGTTCCCGAGCTTCCCAAGACGGAGAGAAAAGCGGCTGCCGAAAGCGCGCCCGTGTTTATTGCGCGCAGGTCCGGCACTTGTGCCTGTCCGGCATGCAAGGCCAGGAACTGGTTCCCGGGCAAACTCTGTTGGATTTACAAAACATCAGCAAATGAGAGCGCGCTTCGCCCGTGGCAGAGAGCGCCGATGCGATCTGTGAGATGCGATACATGATCATATTGGGAAACCGTTCATATTCGCGAAGGCTGTCAGCCTGCGAGTTTGGTCAATTTCTCCGCATCTGCATCCCGGGCCGCCTGAAAGGCGGTCACCACGCTCCGTCCTTTGGGGGTGAGTCGCTATCGATGAAGCAGGTCCGCGTTGCACGTTGAGCGTTGCACGTTGAAGTTCCCAGACAGGCGCCCATTCGGTGAACGGGCCAGCACACTCAACGCCCAGAGTCAACTCGCAAAGTTCAACGGCGCAGCGCTTATCAACACACCCAAGCGCATGGTCAGAGCCCGTCAGACAACTTGGGTTCGGGCTGTGCCGGGCTGCAAGGTGTGCGGGCTATTGAGAAGCTTTCAGGGCTTGCTCGAGATCGGCGCAGATATCATCCGGGTGTTCAAGACCGATGCTAAGCCTGACCAGTTCGGGCGTTATTCCTGCAGCTCTTTGTTCCTCTTCGGACAATTGTGAATGTGTGGTTGTGGCCGGATGAATTGCAAGGCTCTTGGCATCGCCGACATTCGCAAGGTGCGAGATCAGTTCGAGCGAATCAATGAATTTGCGGCCGGATTCCTTTCCGCCCTTGATGCCGAACACGACCATTGACCCACCCTTTCCACGAAGGTATTTCTTGTTAAGCGTGTGCATGCTGTCACCGGGCAGGCCCGGAAACCGCACCCAATCGACTGCGCGGTGCGATTTCAGGAAAAGGGCCACCTCGAGTGCATTCGAGCAATGCCGTTCCATTCGCAACGGCAGCGTTTCAATGCCCTGGAGGAATATCCACGAGTTATCGGGCGAAATGCACGCGCCGAGGTTCCGCAACGGCACCGTCCGCATCCGCAAAATGAACGCGAGCGGGCGCAGCGGATCGGGCAGGTCAATGCCCCATCGCAAGCCATGGTAACTCGAGTCGGGTTCGGTGTACAAGACGTGGCGGCCGGCGGTCCAATTGAACTTTCCGCTGTCAACCACGATGCCGCCGATGCCGGTCCCGTGGCCGCTCAACCATTTTGTCAGGGAATGAACCACAATGTCCGCGCCGTGCTCGATCGGCCTTGTCAGGTACGGTGTCGAAAACGTCGAGTCAACAATCAATGGCAAACCGTGCTCGTGGGCTATGCCCGCCACTGCTTCCAGATCGGTCACTTCAAGCGCCGGGTTCGATACGGTCTCGCAGAACAGCGCGCGGGTGCGATTGTCTATTGCGCGGGCGAAGTTCTCGGGCTGATTTGAATCGACGAATTTCACCGTGATGCCGAGGCGGGGCAGGATATCGTTGTACTGCGTGTACGTGCCACCGTAGAGATTTCGTGCGCTGACAATGTTATCGCCGGCCTGAGCCAAATTGATGATTGAATAAAAAATTGCGCTTGTGCCGGAGGCCAATGCGAGACCGCCGGCTTCAGGGGCGCCTTCCAACAATGCGACGCGCCGTTCGAGCACATCGGTAGTGGGATTCATCAACCGCGAGTAGATATTGCCCAGCTCGCGGAGAGCGAACAGGTTCGCAGCGTGTTCGGTGCTTCGGAACACGTATGAACTGGTGCGATATACGGGAACTGCGCGTGACAGGGTCGCCGGGTCCGGCTGTTGTCCGCCGTGCAAACAAATTGTTTCAAACTTCATGCGCCGTAGAATTGCGCAGGTTTGGGGTCGATGCAAGTCAACCTCGGCAGAGAACCGGGTTTTGTCGGGACGCTCTTAGCACACATTAGCGCGCGACCCCAAGCACTATTGCGCGCAGATTTCGTCAGCCACCGATTGTTCTGCTGGGTCAATCTGTGGGCGATGCCGAAATCTGTGGGAGAACCCCCGAGACCATGGACCATGGACCATGGACCATGGACCATGGACCATAGACCATGGACCATGGACCGCAGACCATAGACCTGTGATACAGTTCAGGGTACAGGAGACAGGGGACAGGGGGCAGCAACCAGAGTTTCCATTGCAATCAGCGTCGCCGGTCTGCACGCATTTGGAAGGGCCAAAGGCCCGATTTATACCAGCCTGGAGCAACGCCCCAGGTAATGCGCCCAACCAGCGACAATAAGGGCTGAAAGCCCGCCCTAATCCGGAGCTTCGGAGCTTCGGCGTGGCCGTCCCGCTCTGCGCATACGCGTCGGCCTAAGCGCGACGCCCGGACTGGCGCGACCGATCAGGCCCCTGGCGTGTTGGCCGCGAAGCGTTTGGAGTGCGTCCGGCTTGCCGGCGCTTTCTGCGTTGAGCACGAAAGCTACTGTCTCTTTCAATGCTCCATGCCAAAGCGAGAGCAAGCTCTGCGCCCTCCAAACGCTGGCACGACCAATGAGACCCGGACACTGTTGCACGCCAACTCCTGCCGTCGCGCATCCTCCGCCCACTTTGCCGCATCTGTGCGGCTTGGGGCCGCCCAACGCGCTGACCCTTGCCCACTGTAGCAGACGGGCTATTCGTATCGCCGTTGTTAGGTTGACGCATATGCGCCCTGCGGGATAGGTGAGCGAGAAGCAAGATCGATCGCCCGCTTGATGCGGCCGGGGACGGCCGCGCTCCCGGCGCCGTTGCTTTTTCCAGCGCGCTGTGGGAGCGCGGCGATTCTTCGCCGCCCCGAGCTCAAACCCTGCCGTGTATAGGAGCGCGGCCATTCTTGGCCGCCCCCAGCCGGTGAATGTTCGGACGCCGGATTTGCGTGATTGAAGCCGCTGTAAGATCGGTTGCCGCGTTGATGCGGCCGAGGACGGCTGCGCTCCCGGCGCCATTGCTGTTTCCAACGCGTTGCGGGAGCGCGGGCATTCTTGCCCGCACCCAGCCGGTCAACGTTCGGGTGCCAGATTCGTGCGATCGAAACTTCTGTATGATCGGTCGCCGGATTGATGCGGCTGAGGACGGCTGCGCTCCCGGGGGCGTCGTTTCTTCCAATGCGTCGGCTGCAACGCGGCGATTCTTGCCAACCCCGAATCCAACCCGGAAACCTCACCGGAGTGAGACTGCAGTTGGGTTTGCCATGTAAGCCGGGGGGATTCCAAGCCTTGCTCTTCACCGCAAGGGGGGACAATTGAATTGTCAGTGCCTAGCCACAGGTTGCTCCGCCAAAACCCTGAGCAATTCCAGTGTGAACCTTGCAGAGTTGTCTGACGCCATCTTGATGAACCGCTCGAAATCTTCCCACGCACCAACATCAGCCTTGTCCGAGATCGACCTGATCACCATGCATGGCACGCGCTGCTGCCAGCAAACAAGTGCGACCGCCGCCCCTTCCATTTCCACGGCGTCCGCCTTGAAAGTCTCCCTGAGCTCGGCCACTTTCGTCGGAGACGCGACGAACACGTCGCCGGTGATAATGACACCCCGAATCACACGCGGCGTGCGCGCACCGCGTGTGGTGAGGATCGGGTCGAACTTAACCCTTGCAGCAACACGATCCGCCGCGCGCAGAAGTGCCTCAGGCGCTTCAATGAAAAGAGGTGTTTCGGGGGTGGGTGTTTGCGGCTCGAATTCTCGCTCGGTGAGCTTGCCGAAATCGTGTTGCGCAGTTCGCGTTCCTATGACGATGTCGCCGGGCGAAAGATCAGGGTTCAACCCGCCCGCAACGCCGGAGAAAATGACTTCTCGGGGATGGAAACGGTCTAGCAACAACGTTGCTGTTTTTGCTGCGTTGACCTTGCCTATCCCGCTTGTTGCAAGAACGACCTTTCGCCCCTGAAGCTTGCCGGTTTGAAAAGTGACACCGAGAAAAGTCCTCGTGCGTTTGTCTTTCAAGTGCTGACTCAGCACCTGCATTTCTTCGGGCAGAGCTGTGAGAATGCCCGTTGGCCGGCCGTCGCCCGCACCCACGCAAAGCGGCCACCACGCAACCGCCAACACCACAATAACAATATGGAACAATCTGATCATATTCCCACCACCCATTCTCCCGCCCCGGATATTCCTGCCAACCATTTTTCTGCCCAAACCGTTTCCACCCCAAATTTTCCTGCCAACCATTTTTCTGCCTGAAATGCTATCCTCCGCATTTTTCTGCTCAATATATTTCCCCAAGAGAATTGCGAAGCACTGTTTTCGCTTTACTTTCTGCCGTGAAACTGTAGTTGACTCCAATGCAAATTCTGCTGGTTGCAATGAGAATCTACTCAGTCGTGGCATTTGTTGCTGCTTGTGGGCTGGCGATTGGTGGCGATTGGCCGCAATGGCGCGGACCAAACCGCGACGGCAAATCGTCCGAAACCGGTCTTCTGGCGCAGTGGCCAAGTTCTGGCCTGCGCCTTGTTTGGAAGGCTGATCGGCTTGGAGCCGGATACGCAACTGTGGCGGTGTCCAACGGGCGGTTGTTCACGGCCGGCGAACGCGACAAAGAGAGTTTTGTGACGGCCCTGAACGAATCGGATGGCAAGTTGCTGTGGACGGCGCCGCTCGGCAAAGCGGGCGCACCAGGCTGGGGCGGTTTTGCCGGCCCGCGTTGCACCCCAACAGTGGATGGCGATCGACTGTACTCGCTGGGCCAGTACGGCGAACTTGTTTGCCTCGAGGTTGCGACCGGCAAGGAGGTTTGGCGCAAGAACCTCGTGACTGATTTTGGTGGCAGCGTTCCAGAATGGGGCTACAGCGAATCGCCGTTGGTCGATGGAAACCATGTCTTGTGCACGCCCGGAGGCAGGAAAGGCGCAGTGGTCGCCCTCAACAAGATGACCGGCGAGATGGTTTGGCAAAGCAAAGAGTTTACGGACGAAGCGCAGTATTCCTCGCTTGTCCCAACATCAATGGGAGGGGCGCGCCTTTGCGTGCAACTGACGATGGCGAGTGTTGCCGGGATATCGCTGGACAGCGGCGCTTTGTTGTGGCGCGCACCCAGAAAAGGGGCGGTCGCAGTCATCCCAACGCCGGTTATCCGCGACGACTGCGTTTATGTGACGTCAGGGTACAACATAGGATGCAATCTTTTCCGGGTGAGCAGCGGGCAATCCGGGTTCCAAGTTCAGCAGGTTTACGCAAGCAAGATTGTCGCAAACCACCATGGCGGCGTGGTTCTGGTCGGCGACCACATCTACGGGCATTCGGACAGCAAGGGCTGGGTCTGCCAGGAATTCATGACCGGGAAAGAGGTGTGGTCCGAGAAATCCAAGGTGGGCAAAGGCTCGATTCTTTACGCTGACGGTCACTTGTACTTGAGGGAAGAAAACAAGGACAAGAGCTCGATCGTGCTCATCGAGGCAACTCCCGCGGGCTACAAAGAAAAGGGCCGATTCGAACAGCCCAACCACAGCGGCAAGGAAGCGTGGCCGCATCCGGTCATTGCAAATGGCAAACTTTACCTGCGCGATCAGGACCTGCTGCTCTGCTACGACGTCAAAGGCAATTAACAACTAACCGGCACCGCGGCACAACTGCAACCGAATGTTCAGAGCAAAACAAACGTGTTGATTGCAGGTTCAAACTTCCTGATCCCGCCGTACGGACATCCCCGAACCGGAATTTGGGATCAGACCATTCTCCAGAACTCAGCCTGATTACCAAGGGCTCACATGCATAAGCTTCGTCGTGCAGGATCGGGAAAGCTGCACCGTTTTTCACCCGACCTCATTGGGTCTGTGACCAGCGCCGCTGCCCGGCACCATGTAGTGGTCTTGCTCCGCTTGTTGCGCATCATAACACCGCATTCCCGGCCGGTCTCAGGCCAAGCCCGGCTAATACCAGTGCGCCTGCAGGCACTGCGTCTTCGCCAAGCGCGGCCAACAGCACGCGCGGCCCCGGTTTGAACGCATCCATCACAAAGCGCGGCAGAGCTTCGGCAACTGCCGCACGCAACGGTTCGCCCAATAAAGATAATCCGCCCCCAATCACTATCGCTTCCGGATGGAACAGGTGGGTCACATGCGACAGTGCAAACGCAAGGTCTTCGGCTTCATCGTGCAGAATCTGGATGGCCATGGGATCGCGCTTTTCCAGAGCGGGTTTCAAGTGCCTTGCTTCACATCCGGTGCGACCGTCTGCAAGCCGGGCCAGAAGACAGCCCGGGTTTTCGTTGATCGCAGCGCGTATGCGCCGGTCTATTGCCCAACCTGCGCATCTCGATTCGACAGTCGCGCCTGCATGGTCCAGTCGGACGTGGCCGATTTCAGCTTCGCCGGGCATGGCTCCGTGATAAATGCGGCCATCAACCACAAGACCGCCCCCGACGCCACTGCCCAATGTAATGTAAAAAACCGGATTCGAATTCTGTCCTGCTCCAAGCCGGGCTTCGCCGAACGCCGCCACATTGGCGTCATTGTCAACGACCACAGGCGCTCCGGCAATCGGCCCTGCCCACGCCGCCAGATCGAACTCAGACCATCCCGCGACGTGGTGGGAACAGCAAATGCGGCCAGTTTGCCATTCAACCGGCCCGCCAAAACCAATGCCCACCGCGGCAATCTCATGTGCAGCCTTGATGCTTTCGAGAGTCTGCCGTATCTGATCGCGGATTGCCCCGGCACCTTGCGCCGGATTCACGGCGAATTTGAATCTTTCAGTTATTGAACCTGAAGGATCGCCGCGGACAATTTGCAGCTTTGACCCGCCAATTTCTATTCCAACAACGTTGCCCTTCACGGCGTTCATCATAATGTCAAACGCCACTTTTCCAAGACCAACGATCGTGGCCGCGCGCGGCGAAGCATGATCACCCTTTGACTTCTAACGAGTTTTCAGCCACCTTCACCGACTTGCATCATGTGACAATGTCGCATATGGATGTTGTGCAGGGAATGTGACATGGGAAAAGCGCTCATAATTGCAGAGAAACCGTCGGTCGCGCTCGATATTTCGCGCGCTCTGGGCGGCTTCAAGCGGCATGGCGATTACTTCGAAAGTGACAAGTACGTGCTTTCGTCGGCCGTGGGACATCTGTTGGAAATCCGCCCGCCCGAGGGATTCGAGGCGAAACGCGGCAAATGGACCTTCGAGCATTTGCCGGTGATTCCGCCGCGGTTCGAGCTCGAGCCAATCGAAAGAGCGGAACAACGGCTCCGCCTGCTCGGCAAGCTGATCAAAAGAAAAGACGTCGATCGCCTCATTAACGCATGCGATGCCGGCCGCGAAGGCGAATTGATTTTCAGGCGGATGGTCGAACATTTCAAGGCGCCCCAGCCGATACAGCGTCTCTGGCTCCAGTCCATGACGCCCGCCGCAATCCGTGAAGGGTTCGAACGACTGCGGTCCGACGCCGAAATGCAGCCGTTGGCCGACGCTGCAGTGTGCCGCAGCGAAGCCGATTGGTTGGTCGGCATCAATGGAACACGCGCAATGACCGCGTTCAATTCCAAAGGCGGCGGTTTCTTCAAAACCACCGTCGGAAGAGTCCAAACACCCACCCTCGCCATACTCGTCGAACGCGAGGAACGCATAAAACGCTTTGTCCCCCGCACTTACTGGGAACTGCACGCGACGTTCGCCTGCCAGGCCGGCGAATACACCGGACGTTGGTTCGACGAAAACTTCCAGCGCCCTCCACAGGAAAAAGAAACCGATGACGCGCTCCGCGCAGAACGGATTTGGGACAAGTCTCGCGCAGAGGAAATCCGCGCCAAGTGCATCGGCCGACCCGGCATCGTCACCGAGGAAACCAAGCCAGCTACGCAGCTATCGCCGCTGTTATTCGACCTGACCAGCCTTCAGCGCGACGCCAACAGGCGGTTTGGTTTCCCCGCAAACCGAACCTTGCAAATCGCGCAGGCGTTGTACGAACGCCACAAGGTCATTACCTACCCACGGACCGACGCGCGCGCGCTCCCCGAGGACTACCTGAATACAGTGCGCGGCGTGCTCGAAACCATGCGGGACGGGCCTTACGCAGCCTTTGCAGGCACCATTCTCAATGAAGGCTGGGTCAAACCCAACAAACGCATATTCAACAACGCGAAAATATCAGATCACTTCGCAATCATACCAACAAACATCCTCCCCAAGTCGCTAAGCGAGCAGGAAAGGAAGATTTACGAAATGATTGTCAAGCGGTTCCTCGCCGTCTTCTATCCTGCCGCGGAATACCTGCTCACCACGCGGATTACCCGCGTCGAAGGCGAACCGTTCAAAAGCGAAGGCAAAGTGCTGGTCAAACCTGGTTGGCTCGAAGTTTACGGGCGTGAGGCAGAGCAAGACGGCGACGAAACAGGCACAAGGTTGGTCCCTGTTCAACAGGGTGAACAGGTCAACACAAATGAAGTCGAAATCCGCGAAGCGCAAACCAAGCCGCCACCGCGCTTCACAGAAGCGACCCTCCTGACAGCCATGGAAGGCGCAGGCAAGCTCGTCGATGACGACGAGCTGCGTCAGGCCATGGCCGAAAAAGGGCTGGGCACACCCGCCACTCGCGCCGCGATAATCGAAGGTCTTATCGAAGAAAATTATGTTCGGCGCCTGGGAAACGAGCTTCAGCCCACCGGCAAGGCGTTCATGCTTTTGAACCTGTTGCGGTGGATGGGCATAGAAGTGCTAACCAAACCGGAACTTACCGGCGAGTGGGAGTTCAAGCTCAAACAGATGGAACATGGCCGCCTCACCAGAAAATCGTTCATGGGTGAGATTGCCAATATGACCCGCCAAATCGTCGAACGCGCAAAGGCTTTCGAAGAAAAAGGCGGCCCCGACGGATTCACCGACCTGCGCACGCCCTGTCCAATATGCGGCGGCACAATCAGAATGAACCACCGCCGCTACCAATGCCAAAAATGCGAGTTCAGCCTCCCGCTCTTCATCTCAGGAAGACTCATGGAACCCGGGGAGATTGAAGAGCTTATCGAAAAACGCGTCCTCGGACCCCTGACCGGGTTTCACAGCCGCCGAGGGTTCTCTTACAAGGTCACGCTGCGCCTCAACAATGAACAAAAACTCGAGTTTGACTTCGGAAACGGACAGCAGAACACCGGCGATGCCAAAGAGCCGGTCGATTTCTCAAAGCACACTCCACTCGGCAAATGCCCGCGTTGCGGAGCGCCGGTTTTCGATTCCGGAGCCGCATACGTTTGCGAGAAAAGCACAGGCCCGGACAAATCCTGCAGCTTCAGATCCGCAAAAGTCATTTTGCAGCAGATAATCGAGCCCGGCCAAATGTCGAAGTTGCTTGCAGATGGCCGAACGGACCTGCTCGACGGGTTTGTGTCAAGACGCAACGGCCGCAAATTCTCCGCTTTTCTCGTTCTGAAAGACGGGGATATCACTTTTGAATTCCAACCCAGAACCGGAAAAGGCGCCGGCGAGAAAAAGCAAAGCAAGAAAGAAAATGCCGCACCCCTGGATTTCACCGGACAAGAACCCCTCGGGAAATGTCCAAAATGCGGCGCAAGGGTTTTCGAGGGCCCGGAAGCTTACGTCTGCGAGCGTATTCAAGAGAAAACACGCCGATGCACGTTCCGCACCGGGAAAACAATTCTCCAACAACCGATCAGCCGCGATCAGATCAAGAAGCTCCTTGCGGAGGGAAGCACCGACCTGCTCGAGGGTTTCGTGTCCAAGTACGGCAAAACATTCAAGGCGCGATTGGTCCTCGAAGACAAAGGAAAGGTCAAGTTCGAGTTCGAGTCGGACTAAGACCACTGAGCACAGGCTGGGAACCATGTCACAGACCCTTTGCGACACTCAGACTAGCCCATAGCCTCCACAGCACATGAAAACAACAACCAACAAGCACAGGATTGGAATAATCGGTGGAACCGGCCTTTACGAAATCGAGGGTCTCACACAAAAACGCTGGGTGCAGGTCAATACCCCTTTCGGGCCACCCTCAGACAGTTACCTTGTCGGCACGCTTGAAGGGCGCGAAGTGGTGTTCCTGCCAAGACACGGGCGCGGTCATCGCATTCTTCCAAGCGAACTCAACCACCGCGCCAATATCTGGGGACTCAAAAAACTCAATGTCGCATGGATCATCAGCGTCAGCGCAGTTGGTTCCCTCCAGGCAAAGTATCGGCCGTGCGACATCGTCCTGATCGATCAATTCGTTGACCGCACCAAGAAATCAGCCGAACACACATTCTTCGGACGCGGAATTGTCGCGCACATTCCGTTCGCGCACCCCATTTGCGAAGAGCTCCGGCAGATACTACTCGACGCAGGCCGTCACGCCAACGCGCGCGTCCATGACCGCGGCACCTACGTCAACATGGAAGGCCCGGCATTCAGCACAAGAGCAGAATCAATCGCCAATCACAAAAGCGGCTTTTCAGTGATCGGAATGACAAACCTCGGCGAGGCAAAATGCGCACGTGAAGCCGAAATCGCCTACGCCACACTCGCAATGGTGACCGATTACGACTGCTGGAAAGAAGACGAAGAGCACGTCACAATCGAAATGGTGGTCGAATACCTCAAGCGCAATTCCAAACAGGCGCAGACAATCATCCGCAGCGCCGTCCAACAAATCCCACAGGAACCCAGTTGCAGTTGTCATCGGTCCCTCGAAAGAGCCATTCTCACCGACAAACGCCTCTGGCCCGCAAAAACCAGACGCGATCTGATGCCATTGTTGCACAAGTACATTTAGCCCGGAAATCTAACCGGAATATGGCTCTCGCCTGCGCCCCAGCCCAGGACACCCCAAGCTTCATTCCGGCCCGCTGGGCACACCGAGCCCTGCCGTACGGTCGCATCCTAGTGTCGCCTAGATAACTGCTTGGACTCCAGAAATTTGTGCGCGGCAAAGGCCCTCAAATGGCCGTTAGCCGGGTTTTTTGGCTGTTTTTTTCAATTTAGGGTGTCGCTCATATGTCTTGTTCTGAACTCGTTATGCCTCGAGCGCGCCGGCTCAGAGTCGAATCGGGGGTGTTTCATCTGACACACCGGTGTCATAACCGCTCACACTTCTTGCGATTTGCCCGAGATCGCAACGCCTACCGCGACCTCATGATCGAGAAGCTGGAGCGTTTTGACATATCCATCTTGGATTAATGCTTGACTTCCACCCACGTTCACCTACTGGTGGACTGGGGACAGAAACAAGCGGTGATCGGATTCATGCGGGAAGTAGCGAGTGAGTTTGCAAAGCAGTACAACCAACGCAAAGCCAGTCGGAGAAGCAAACAAATTGCCTGTCACTTTATTTGCCAATCACTCACAGCCATCCCCGGAAACATCGCACATGGCGCTGCAGCGCCTGCCCAGCGATGTTCAATGCCCTTGCGGCAAATAAAGTGTCTGTCACTCTATTTGCTTTGCGCGCGCCAGAACCAGGCCAACAAACCCACCAGCCTCATCACCCGAAAACATCCCTCCCACCGCCGAACAACCTCACCAGCCGTTCGACCCACCCAAACTGCCATCC